>JBBRTN010000130.1:0-5778 GCA_038244395.1 Ignavibacteria bacterium | reverse complement strand
GAAAAACAGTCCAGAGCCTGTTCAAATTTATCAGAATTATCCAGTGTTATTCCCTTGTTAATAAAAATTTCAGTATCGGTGGGATCGAGAAGTATCGCCTTGTCAAAATATTCTATTGCTTCATCAAACTTTCCCAGGCTGTCCAGTATCAGAGCTTTTTTATGCCAGGCTTCCGTCGAATAAGGATAGACATCCAGAAGGACATTAACATAGCTTAACGCTTTTTCGAATTCATTATTATCAAAATAAAAATTAATTATTTCCTCTAAATTTTCTGAATCAAAGTTTTTCTTTGCTTCTTCCTCCAGCTTATAAATTTTCTCCAGCTCTTCCCTCTTATTATTCTTCTTTTTGCGGCTTTCACGGTCATTAGAATCTTCTTCACCAAGAAAATCTAAACCTTCGTAATCTTTCATAGTAACTCCTTTGAAGTTTTATGTACACTTAAAATTTCTTTAAGGTGAAATTATATAAAACTCAATATTAAGTCAAGTAATTATGAATTAATGGAGAAATTATTGGATAAAAAATACTGCCCAAGTCCTGATTTGCACTATTATTTTTTTTATCGCATTTATTTGAATTATTTAACAATTATGGAATGAGTATATTTCCGGAAATTAAAAAAATTATTTTGTCTGAAAGATTTAAGTCTTATTTACCTGCAAACCACAGATTCAAAAACATTATTTATAAAAAAACTGATTATAAATCCGTAATAACTATAAATCGCGAAAGCAAGCTGAATTGTCTCGACCTTGAAACGATAAATGAGCTGACCTCCGCATTCAAAGACTCTGCCTGGGATGATAATATTGCCGTTATTATCCTAACAGGCGCAGGGAAGCGTGCATTTTCTACCGGCGCTGACCTTGATGAGCAGCAAAAATATTTTCTTGGTAATCCTAATGATTATTATAAATGGATGTATGAATTTATTCAGCTTCATGAAGTCATGAGAAATGTCGGCAAGCCGACAATAGCACGTCTTAACGGCATGGTAGTCGGAGGAGGGAATGAATTAAATATGAGCTGCGACCTCGCAATAGCTGCTGATAATATTATAATAAAACAGGTTGGCGCGGCAAGAGGAAGCGTTGCTGCTGCAGGGGCAACACAGTTTCTCCCGCTGATAGTAGGTGACAGGCGCGCACGGGAAATATTGTTTTTATGCGAAGATATACCCGCTCCAAAAGCACTGGAGTGGGGACTCGTGAATCAGGTCGTTCCTTTTGATTTACTCGATGATGCGGTCAATATTCTCGCGGAAAAATTGTATAATAAACTTCCCGAATGCCTTCGGTATACAAAACAACAACTTAATTTCTGGAGGGATTTATCATGGCATACAACTATCGGACACGCCAGGGACTGGCTTTCAATCCATAACCTTTCTGATGAAGTGAAAGAAGGAATTTCTTCTTTTAATGAAAAAAGGAAAATTAATTATAAGAAAATAAGACAGCCGAAGAAAAAAAATAAGGGTTAATTAAACATTTTCCGGCTCAAATATTTTTACATATTCTGCCGGATATAATTTACATCGGGAATCTCACTTCTTATAATTTATTTTCACCTCATATCCGAAACTTTCTTCAAAGAGTCCTTTCCTTATGTTCGTCCCCCAGATTTCAAGTGATGGGTTTCCGGTGCAGCCGGTCAGATTTATTTCGAGAACGTTATCCTTAATATTAATCTCTATTTCATTTACGATTGACTTATGGCTCCTGTCCAGTGCATCGGCAATTCTCAGAATCCCGGCAAGCTTTTTTACCAGCTCTTTACTTTGATCATCCAGCTTATTAAAGTTTTCATGTTTAATTTTCGGGTAGGATTTTCTGTGATATCTGGCAATGTTCGAGATTATTTCTATTTCCTTGTCATTGAAACCCAGCATCTCCGCATTTCTTATGAGATAATAAGAATGTTTATGATGGTCGGAATGTGAAATGTGATATCCTATGTCGTGAAGGAGGGCAGCGGCTTCAAGGTACTCCCTGTCATCGTCACTCAGCTCAAATTTAAGTTTCATGAAATCAAAAATTTTATTGGCAATCTTCATCACATGTTCGGAATGGATTTTATCATAGTTGGTTAACTCACCGAGATGAATGACACTATTATATCTTACATCAGTCAGATGACCGAAATCAAATTCGCCGCTATTCTGCTGAATGTAGTTCATTATTATTCCTTCTCTCAATGCATAAGTGGACAGTGTCATTTTTTCGAGATTAAGCTCACCGAATACCTGCTCGAGAATTACCGCTCCTGCTGTAATTATATCCGCGCGCTTCGGGTCGAGTCCGGGGATTTCAAGTCGCTCTGTAATAGTTTCAGCCTTATAAATTTTATTCAAAGCATTTTGAAATGCTTTCTTCTTTATTATAAAACCATTCAGGTTAATTTCCGAAGCCTCGGAAGAATTATCTTCAGCGCTTATAATTGCTCCTATATTATTAATCGTCCCGGATGATCCGACGACTAATTCATATTCCATATTCGAAATCATACGGGTGACCTGGTTAATTGCCCCTTTTACAAATTGTTTTGCATTCTTCAAATCATTTTTGTCGACTCTTGCATCAAGTGTAAATTTATGAGTGAGCCTCACTGCTCCTACTTTGATACTGTTTGCCGCTTTGACCTCGCCCTTTTCTCCTACCAAAAACTCAGTGCTTCCACCTCCAATGTCTACCAGTAAAATTTTCTTATTATAAATATCCAGCGACTGCAGGATTCCCAGATAAATCATGCGTGCCTCTTCCTGTCCCGATACAATATTAATTTCTATTCCGGTTTCACTGAAAACCCTTGAAAGAAATTCCTGCTTGTTCAGAGCTTCCCGCGTCGCGCTCGTTGCAATTGCAATTATCTCTGCCTTGTATGAATCACAAATCATTCGGAATCTTTTAAGAGTCTCTACGCCTCTCTCAATTGACTCCGGTGAAATATACTTCATGTCATTAGAACTGCTGCCAAGACGCACTACTTCCTTTGCCCTTGTCAGAACTGTAAATCTTTTCTTGCTGTCAATCTTTGCTATGACAAGATGAAATGAATTTGTGCCTATGTCAATTGCTGCTATAGTATTATTCAAAATATATATTCATCTCCGGTTTTTATTTTTTCAATTTTGGATTGGATTGCTAAGCTTTATTAACATTAAGTTCAACATCTTTTTGAATGAAACAAACCCTGTCAATTATTTCTCCTGTAGTTTCAAAAACTCTTTCGACTGTTATGTCATCTATGTCTGCTGTCGGGGATTGAATAAAAACTTTATTCTCTCCCGAAGGCGCCCATTCGTATCCGTGAGTAGGTCCGAAGAGGGAAATAATATTTGCATCAACTCCGCCGGCGACATGAAGAGTACCTGTATCGTTTGTTATATAAAGGTTCGTCATTTTTATTACTGCTCCGATTTTCCTGATGGGAGTATCTTCTATGATATCACAATTTATATTTTGTTTGTTGAGTACATTTTTAATCTCATCGGTAATGTCCTTATCTATTTTTCCCGAAGTCAAAAGGATATAGCATCCGTATTTACTGTAAATCCGCTTTATAAGCTCAATGTAATTTTCCATGCTCCAACGGTTTTGAATTTTCCCCGCTCCCGGGTGAAATGAAATCACTAGCCTTGATTTATCCGGAAAATTCCTGTTCATATAATCTTCCGCAAATTTCATTTCATCTTCGCTGAGATGAATCATCACTGAGTTCTTTTCTGCCTCAGTAAGATCGCATCCGATCTGCCGTCCCACATCCAGATTCCTCTCGACCTGATGAAGTCTGTTCGAATCCCATTTGAAATCCGATTTTACATTCAAAAGATATTCCACTGAATTAAATTTATCATCAATGCTTTTCACTCCTACTCGTATTTTAGCCCCGGAAAAAAAATTAATAAAATGGGAAGTCCGTGAAATCGAAACAGTCGAAGGGACTATGCCGATTTGATAATCGTGATTCTTCAGCTCTTTATAAAACTCAAACAATTTTTTTAAAGGCGCTTTCCGGTATGTAATGACTTTGTCAATATAGGGATTGATATCGCTGAACAGGATCTCATAATTTATCGGGGATGCCACCAGCGTAATGTGCGCCGAAGGAAATCTTTTTCTTATTGCCGCAAAAAGGGGAACCGAGCAAAGCATGTCACCGAGCTGATTATGCTGTCTGACGATCAGGATATTTTTTATTTCAGATGGGTCTATGCCTGAGGGATTTATTTGTGATTCGGAATTTCCAAAAACCTTAAAAAAATACTTAAGCATAATTGGATTTTATTTTATTTCTTCAAACTTCGCATCAATAATGTTGTCGTCATTATTCTTTTTCTTATCCCTTATTTCATTAGTTTTATTAGTTTCTTTTTTATTTGATCTCTTATTCGCAGATATGTTTGTCCTGAAACGTCTGAGGTAGTTTCTTATAAAGGATAACATAATAAAAACTGCAAGCAGGATAATAATTAATCTCATCATAAATATTTTACTTGGCTATTTTTGAAGTGACAGGGTTATAATATTCTATTGATGAATGGTCAGGCTTAAGAATTTCGGCTATTAAATTTTCGAAATCCATTTCGTTATTTACAAAATCAATTTCAGCGGAATTTACTATCATTACTTTTGTCGCCTTATATCTGAAGAAAAAATAATTATATCCTTCATTCAGGTCTTTTATATAGTCTTCGCGGATTTGCTTTTCAATCTCCCTGTCTCTGTAACGAATGTTCTGCAATAATCTTTCTACTGTCGACTGCAGATAAATAATAATATCGGGAACGATGATCGTTCTTTCAATCAGGGAAACAATTTTCTCATAAAGTTTCAGCTCATCATCCTGCAAATTCAGATAAGCAAATATTTTATCTTTTTCGAAAATGTAATCAGAAACATAGAATTCATGAAACAGGTCGATCTGCTTTATCTCCTGAAGCTGTTTGTAGCGGCTCATTAGAAAATACATCTGAGTATGAAAAGCATAGCCCACAGGGTCTGCATAAAATTTTTCGAGGAAAGGATTGTCCTCGAAATTTTCTAAAATTAATTTTGCATTAAGTCTTTCGGAAAGCTTTTTTGCAAGAGAAGTTTTACCGACACCGATTGCGCCTTCTATAGCTATGTATTTTATTTTTTTATCTTCTTCCATCGGAAAGACTTGAGCATTATGAGTTTTCTGTTTTTTCAGACTTGTATTTTACTACCTTCAGGTTGTCGTCAGTAATGTTTAAAAGCTCGGAAATAGTTTTTCCAAGAATAGGATGAATAAATCCGGGAGCTATTTCGTTCATTGGTATCAAAACAAATCTCCTGTTTTCTATTTGCGGGTGCGGAATTTTCATAAAATCATTTTGAATAATTTCATTTCCGTAAAATAAAAGGTCAATGTCAATTTCCCTTTCAGACCATTTTTTATTTGCTGTCCTGCCGAGTTTTTTTTCAATGCTTTTTAATTCCTTAAGCAAATTTTCAGCATTCAGACCTGTTTCAATTTCAACCGCACTGTTCAGATAATCATCCTGCCTCACATTTCCCCATGGCTCCGTTTCATAAACCGCCGCAGATTTTGTAATCCGCGTATCTTTTATTCTTCCTATTTCAGACATAGCATTTTCCATAAACACAATTCTTTCCCCGACGTTTGACCCGAGACCGAGATATGCAATTGCCAATTTTAATCTCTGTTTATTTTATTTATGACTTCCACCGAATCAATAATTCCAAGCGGCGCATTTGGTTTTCGGATTTTTACTTTCACTGATTTTAT
>JBBRTN010000129.1:0-5790 GCA_038244395.1 Ignavibacteria bacterium | reverse complement strand
GGAAATCTGTTTTATTGAAATTTGCGAACCAAGAGAATTTGTATCCAGGGAACCGCCGTAAATAATATCATAAATTTTATCCTGAAGAGTAAATTTCCCGTACTTCTCATAGTTATAAGGTCCGGCTGCATATTCAAGCATATGAGACTGTCCCAATCTCGCGGGCAGACCGAGGATAATATTTTTCTTATCCTTATCTAAGTTCAATCCGTTCAGATTATCTATGACCTTTTCAGAATAAACGGATGCATAACCCCACTCCTTAATTAAACTATAGCTTATCACAGCGAAGAAAATGAAAAGCAGCGGCAGAATTATTTTAAAAAATTTCAAATCAAATGAGACTCTTGTCACGGCAATAAAAAGTGAAAGATAAAATATTATAAACGGGATAAGAATAAGCTGAGGGCGGAAATATCCAGCAAGCAGGTTGGGAGAAATTGAAATTATAAAAATAACAGCAAGATAAATTATATATTTGAAATTATTCGTACGCACAAAAATAAAAATCGTCGTTACTAAAAATACGGTAAGCAAACATAAATACAGAATGAACACACCGTTGAGTCCGGACAGGTTTGTCTGTATTGTAAGGTAATCATAAGGAATGATCATCGAAAGAATCGCGCGGATAGACACAGAAAGGCTGCTCAAAATTCCCGGTGTCTGAAAAGTCGAAACTACTTCAGTCGGATATATTCCTATAATGTAAATCCTTACCAGCGTGTAAATCAGAAGCAGTATAAATTCTGCCGCCAGCATGTTTTTTATTTCGACTACTTTGTCTTTGCCAAACGAAAGGTAAACCAGCGCTATTGTTGTAAAAGGAATTATGACTGCCGTCTCCTTTGTAAATAATCCGAGGCAGAAAAATATTATAGCCAAAAATAATTTATATGAGGATTTTTTCCCCAGAAATGAAAATGTAAAAATCAAAGATGAAATAATAAATATGCAGCAGAGTAAATCTACTTTTCCTATCGTCCAGCAAATGTCATTAATGTTATTTGGATACAGTAAACACAAAAGTATCAGCACAAAGGCAAGTCCCTGCCTGCCTGTAATTTTTAAAAATAAATATCCCGTAAGAAAAATCAGGATGTAATAGTATATAAGATTCTCGATCCTGAATAAAGTAAAATTATTTTTTGCAGCTCCGGCTAAGTCGTTAAGCCATATGATAAAATTAATTGATAAAAACCATAGAGGTCTGAAATGCAGATTCGTATAGTATGGCAGCGAGCTTGCGAATTTTTGCTTGAGTGTAGAGCTTTGTGCGGAAATGAAATTAAGGTAATCATCCGACATTAAACCTATTTCAAAATATCCTGAAACCTTCAGGAAAATTGTAAACAAAATGAAAGCTAAAACCGATAAAGCAACTAATCCGCCTGCATTTTTTTTAGAGAAAATATTTTTAATTTCGGTTTTCATTTTAATAGTTTTAAAAGCTCCTGCCTGAATTTTTTCCTGCCGCTCATCTGAGACTGTATCCTTTGCCTTACGCGATATTCAATTGTCTCCTGAAAGATTTTTCCGGGCAGAAAGGTATTGATATAAGCTAAGGATTTCTTTATCGAAATGTCATTAGCAAAATGTTCACGTGCCCTGTCTTTTTTGCCGTAAAAATACTCTGCCCAGAATAAGATATTCTTCCAATATCTTTTATCGGATACCTCACCTGCAGTATTCATTTTCTTTCGCGCATTTTCCAGAAGCAAACTCCTGATCTGCTCCTTGCTTCCCGTCCTGGTCATTGAGCCCTCTCTCATACGCGTAAAGACGAGCACGTCCGGAAGTATTCTGAATTTTAATTTATCTTTCATCCTGAACCAAAGTTCAAAGTCTTCATAACTTTTAAATTCCTCATTATATCCTCCGCTCTCCAGAATTTTTTTCCTGTCAAAAATTACAGATGAATGGTTTATAGGGTTGTGAAGATTTAAAAACCTCTTTATCATTTCATCTTCTTCAGGTGGCTTAATATAAAATAAAATTTTATCCGGGTCTTTGAAATAAACAGACCGGCTTGAAACAACATCATACCCGGGATTCTTTTCCATAAAATCAATCTCAGCCCCGAGCCTGTCCGGAGTACTCAGATCATCAGCATCTATCCTGGCAACAAAATCGCCTGAAGAAATTTTCAGACCATAATTTAAAGCCCCGGCAAGTCCGCGGTGAGAAATCTTTTTGTAATTAATCCGTGTATCTTTGAATCCGTTAATAACCTCTTCAGCACTGTCCTCTGACCCGTCGTCTATTATTAAAAATTCAAAATCCTTATGAGTTTGATTTAAAATACTTTTTACCGCATTCTCCAGGTATGCGCTGTCATTGTATACAGCCATTAACACTGTTATGTTTTTTATATTTCTAACTGAGTCTGACATTCGCAGTAAAGTTCTAAATGTTTTTTAACCATGGTTTCGATACTGAACAACTTTTGAGATTTCAGATAAAAATTTACTGCCATTTTATTTGACTCTTCCGGATTTTCGATCGCAAAAATAATTTTATCGGTTAAATCTTTTTCTAAATCTTCTTCGTTGCCGCCCTCAAATGTAAATCCGTCAACTCCGTTTTTGAAAACAGGATTAAGCCAGTCAGTCTTCGAGGATATAATAATATTCTTTGTAAATGCAGCTTCGACAATTGCCATCGGAAATCCTTCCGATGCAGACCGGGTTGGCATGACAAAAATATTTGTCCTGCTTAATAATTCAGTAACGTTCTTCACATTTCCAAGGAATTCAACTCCAGCATTAATCCTGTTGTTTAATGAATTCAATTCACTTTCATACTCACCACTTCCTGCTATCAGGAATTTTACTTTGCCCTGATATTTCTCATTGACGGCTTTCGCAGCGAGTATGAAAGTATCAATTCCTTTTTCATAAACCAGTCTTGAAACACAAATTACTTTAATGCTTTCATAATTTTTTTCTCCGGGATTTTTTATTCCGGCAAAACCCTGCCGTATTAATCTAACATTTTCTTTCACCGCGATTTTGTTCCCGGTGATAGTATTAAATACCGGCTCGCTCACTGCTACATATCTGTCAGCTTTGAAATGAGGGAGCCTGCCTGCTTCGGGGATTATCCCGTGAATTGTCTGAATAGTATGAATAGTATTTTCATTTCTAAGCCGCGAAACACGGTAAGCAATATTCGCAGCGTAATGGTTATGTGAATGAATGATGCGGATTTTATTTTTTCGTGAAAAATTAAGCAGTCTCAGAATTATTTCAGAATAGCTTTTAAAATTACGCAATGAATGATTTAGTTTTTTTTCTACAATAACCGTTATTCCTTCATCTAAAAATCTCTGAACCGAATCTCCTCCGCTGCACATAAGAATTGTATTTAATCCGATCCTGTGTTTCAATTCATTTAAAAGGCAGTACAGGTGGCTCGTCACTCCGTCAGCATAATTAAGTTCGTCCGTTAACATTAGTAATTTTAGCAATTTATCAAAACTGAAGGTTTAATTATCTCTCAAAAGAAATTCGCCGCTCTGAAAAACATCGGGCGGCAGTTCCTTTGAAAATGATTTCAGGTTTTCTTCAAGTGATTTTTTTTGGTCCGGACTCACCGCATAAAAGGAAACTTCATCATCACCGCAGATATAATTATCCGGAATTTTCCAATTCCCGGCTTTGATCCACTCTTTGGGAATTCTTATATCTTCCTGAACCCACTTATCATAAATAATCGCAATCTTAACATTCTTTTTTTTTGCAATTTCATACATGCTGAAAGTATTAAATGTTTTATTCATCCGTTCATTCGCTATTTCATCACTCCCGAGACCAATCAGATCAAGGCAATGTATATCTGCGAAAAAATTGACTGTGCCCACATCGTTGAGCGCAACTTCTTTTCCTGAGTAAAATTTATCAATAAACCTTGCCATTTGATATTGCTGTTCATAAATGTTTTTCGTTGCAGTGATTGTTTTATTAAAGCAGAATTCTTTGACTGTAAAATAAAATAAGCAAATTAAAAGGACAGAAGATATTAATTTATATTTTTTTATAAATTTGAAATTTATTTCGAGATTTAACTTATTAAAGCAGTAATCATATATTGCTAAAAAATCAATTGTGATTGCTGCAACTACCAGATATGCGTCATACCTGAAGTAGGAAAAATTTATCGCGCTCTTTTGAATCAAAATTACTGCGATTAATATAAAAAGCAATAACGGTATTTCAGACCAAAATTCTTTTTTTAATCTTATCTGGAGAAAATATAAAACGACCGAAAGTATAAAAAGAAAAATTATTTTTTTCCCGTCGATGATATAGTTAACAAGATCCGTCTCACTGTTAAAAATACTAAATACTCCAAGTAAACTTTTTTTCAGCATTATAGAATTAGGAAGAAAATATTCGCCGTTATGAATAAATATAAAAGAAAAAAATACCGGCAGTAGTAAGCTCAGGCTCAAAATTACAACAGCAACAGTAAACTTTCTTCTCAGTAAAAATAATCCCGTTACTATTATCACCAGAAAAAATCCTTCATACCTTATTGTCGTGATAAATACAGAAATCAGGAATAAATATTTTTCATTTTTTGTACGACTATTGCCGGATGTTCTTTGCTGAGCCAGTGATTCGGCGGAATATTTAATAAACAAAACCGTAAGGATGGAATGAAAAAGATGTTCCATTCCGGAAAAAATATGGATTGAAATAGGGAGAAGTACAATGACCCCGAATAAAGTTACGCCGGTAAAAAATCCTGAAACGGAATGTTGTTTTAGAAAATTAAATATGACAAACAGCAGTATAAAAGATAAAATGATATTTATTATCAAAGGGATAAACTCATTTACTCCGAACATCAAAAACAAGACGGACAAAAGAATTGTCCATAGTGGAGATGATGTGGAGGAAGAAAATTCATACCTGGTTATTCCCCATACGTTGTGCAGTACAATGTTCTTTACATAAGCCATATGGATATAAGCATCATCAAGTGCATAAATAAATTTGCCGTTACTTTTCACGGAATAAAAATATACACCGGTAATTAAAAAAATCAATATCGCGGAGCAAATAAAATACGGCAATTTTCCTTTGACAAAATTCAATTTGCTTTATCATTTAACTTATACAACTCAATTCTCACATCATCATAAACATCATAAGTCTTATGAAGAGAATATTTTTTAAAATTAATATCCTGAGACATATCAAAGTAACAGGGGCTCGCATTTTCAAATTTATAAACTCCGTCTTCCTTCTTTTTTTTCCAAAGGATAAGCCAACCGGGAGTCCTGCTGTAAACATATCCGGGGAGAGATTTTTCAAACCAAGTCCCGTGACGGAAACCGTTTCTCGCTATGTATTTATTAGTCAGCCCGACAATGTCCAGAAAATTTACATCCTCCAGATAATAAGGAATAATTCCTGATGAGCCGTTAGCTACAAGACTGTTTTCAGGTATTTCTTTTTTTATACCGGAAGACAATTCCTTAAGATTATTCCATAAAACAGTTTCTATATCTATGATTTTATAATCGGCAAACAGCAGACTCGCGGCGGTTAATAAGATTACGCAGGCAATAATGGAATTGGCAATTATTTTTTTAAGCGAAAATATTTTCATAAATTCCTCTAAGCTGATAGTCAAAGCTAAGGAGAGGAAAGGGATTGCCGGAATTAAAAATCTGTACTGAACCATCCAGTCGCCGCCGGAATAGATTACAAAAAAGAACTGCAGAAAAATAATAACAATAATAAAACAGAATATTTTATTCAGTATCAGCTTTTTTAAATT
>JBBRTN010000128.1:0-5809 GCA_038244395.1 Ignavibacteria bacterium | reverse complement strand
TCAAGGCAGTGATGGATAATAAGCAGGTTGCTGTGTTAGTCCCGACGACGATACTTGCTGTTCAGCATTATAATACATTCCGTGACAGACTATCGCCATTCGCTGTTGATGTAGAAAATATTACAAGATTAAAAAATAAAAAAGAGCAGAAAATTATTTTAGATAAATTATCCGAAGGGAAACTCAATATACTCATTGGTACTCACCGCATACTGTCGAAGGATATCAATTTCAAGGATTTGGGTTTGCTCATAATAGATGAAGAGCAGAGGTTCGGCGTGAAGGCAAAGGAGAAACTGAGGAGCATAAAGCCGAACGTTGATACGCTCACTCTGACAGCAACTCCGATACCGAGGACACTGAATTTTTCTTTACTCGGCGCGCGGGATTTGTCAATAATAAATACTCCTCCGAAAAACAGAAAGCCCATCATCACTGAAGTAATCAAACTGGACTGGAGACACCTTACGGGAATTATAAGACATGAGCTTAACCGCAATGGTCAGGTTTACTTTGTGAATGACAGGATAAAGAATCTTCATATTCTCGGTGATACTATAAAGACATATGTTCCGGAGGCGAAGATAGGAATTGCGCACGGGCAGATGGACGGGAAAGAGCTGGAAAATATTGTGATAAATTTCATTGAAAAAAAACTAAATGTTTTATTGTGCACAAAAATAATCGAGTCAGGACTCGACATTCCGAATGTTAACACGATAATAATAAACAATGCTGATAACTACGGCTTGTCTGAACTTTACCAGCTGAGAGGAAGAGTCGGCAGGAGTGAAGTCCAGGCGTTTGCATACCTGGTCGCGCCTCCTGAAGGGAAACTTACAAAGACAGCTGTCAAGAGATTGCAGGCAATAGAGGAGTTCACAGACCTTGGTTCGGGATTTAATCTCGCAATGAGAGACATGGAGATAAGGGGCGTAGGGAATTTACTCGGCAAAGAGCAGAGCGGATTCGTCCAGGAGATAGGTTTTGATATGTACATAAATATTATTGAAGAAGCCGTGCTGGAGCTGAAAGAAAATGAATTTAAAGATTTGTTTAAGAATGAAAGTTCGCTGCAGAAAATAAATGACAGCATTAAGAAACGGCTCGAAGAAAAAAGCACTGTAATAGAAAATGATATGAACGCACTGATACCGAAGGATTACGTGCAGAATGACACTGAGCGACTCAATCTTTACAGGCGTCTTTATGAACTCGATAGTGCTGATGAATTAAGTTTGACGGGAGATGAACTTAAAGACAGGTTTGGAGAATATCTTGAAGACGTGGACAATCTTCTAAGAATAATAGGAATTAAAATCGCAGCAACTAAAATGGGACTGGAAAAAATCGCTATCCGCAACAGGAATCTTACCCTTTACTTCCCAAGTGACAAAGAAAACAGAATCTTTGAAAGTAGTTTCTTTAAAGACCTGATAGAAACGATTTCAAACGACAGAACAAAAAAATATAACATCTCGCCGGAGAAGGAACAATTGGTAATCGGGATTACACTGGACAGCAGTAAAGATGAGGAGAGACTTCTCGAAATTGAACGTATGTTTTTACCGCAAAAATATAACGAATAGCAGAAAATTTTTTTTAACACTAATTTGTAATGTTACTCATGGCATAATTATCATCACATCTTAATACTCACGGATTTCTTTAATAATAAAATTTTTTTCTCCGATATCATTACTCATCAGACCTCTTTTTAAGAAATTCTTATGAGCAAATCCGCACAGCACGACAATTTTTTTCCCTTGAAAAGATTTTACATAGTTCAGAATATTTTCAACCATTGTCAGGTTTCTGAGATTTTCATAATTGCATTCAGCATCCCAGTATGATTTATATTGATGAAGTTCGGGAGTGAGTGAAATCAGCCGTGAAATGCCCTCATAGGTATAATAATTTATTGTATCCGCCTCTGCGTTTCCTTCCTGACTGTTAATAAAAGAGGCTTTAGAATTCGACAATTCATCTGCAGTAACAAGGATGGAATTTATTTTATCCAGCATGACGACTGATTCTTCATTTAAATTTTCCTTTCCGGAGCCGGACAGATATCTTATCTCGTTAAAAAAATCTGACTCGCTGAGGTTTCTCACCGGGTCATCAAAAAAAAAATCTCTTCCTGCAATGTCATAAGGTCTGAGCTTAACAGGTTTATTTTTTTTGTATTCCGTAATAGCGCAGGTCTCGACGAATGCATATTTAAAATCATCCTTGAGTTCAAAGTCCGAAGTCATATACGAGGAATCGCATTCCACAAGAATTAAATCAGGATTAATTTTATTTAAAATATTAAGAAGCGTATCGGAAGTAAATTCAGGCGTGGCTTTATGAACAGTTCCGATGACAGTTATTTCTGACGGCGGAAAGACTGTAACACTCTCAGTGTTTCTGACAATATCCGGAATGAATAAAAATATAAGCGGTATGAAATAAAATATTTTCAGCATAAATCATTAACATATGAAGTTACAGAACGGTGAGTCCCTTTTTTAAACGGCTTTTCTGCGTGACCTACTCTGACTATTAATATGAGCAGGGTTCTTATCATAGTTATGAATAAGTTCAGATAATTTTTCTCTTACCCATTCTTTGTAAGGAAAATCGGAGTCCAGTTTCTTTTCAATATTGTGTCTTGATTTAATGCTTTCGGACTTGTGATAAATAATCATCAGGTTAACTGTTTCTATAAAATTTTTGCACTTTTTCTTAAGCTCTAAAGAAAGAGTTGTATCATTAGTCAGAAAATGTTTGTACGCATCAATGAGAGAGATAGCATTTTCAAATAGCCCGAGTTCAAAATAAGTCATAAGCATCAGATTTTTCAAATCTACTTTAAGCAGAAAATGATCAAGCTTTACTTTATGAAAACTCTTCATTGCCTCGGCATATCTTCCTCTGTAAAAATAATATTCCGCACAGCCGTAAAAATACATATTGTTTCTTCTGTCTGGATGCAGTTTTGATTTATAATTTTTAATAAACACGAAAACCCATTTATACTTTTTAAGTTTCAGCGCCAATAAAAGAACGGTCCGGAAGAGCTCTACGGGTAAATAATTATCGAGTCCGGTTTTATAAAATTCATTTTCGAGAATAAATTTATAAATTTCAAATCTCTCATTATCATATTGAACTGATAATTTTTCGTCGCATGATTTCAGCATGCAATATCTTATAAGTCCTATTGTATGAAATCTTATTTCTGAAGTATTAAAAAGCTGTAAGTTATTCATGATGAGCTTTTTATATTTAAAATAATGACCTTCTTCTTCAGGCTCGGAGAAGGCATTAAGCATTGATAAATATATCTCTAAACTTATTGAATAGTCTTTATTTGCTGAATTTGAGATTAAAAACCTGAGCAATTCTTTAAAATCAATCTTATCAAACAAACTGAAGATAAAATTTTTTTCTTTATCGATATTGAAAGTTCTATCAATAGAAAGCAGATTATCAAATTCACGTATTATTTCTTTTATAAAAAAATAAGTAATGTACATGCCTCTCTCATTCAGCAAGTCTATGTTCGAAGATATGGCGGAATAATTAGACTTCGGATTGTTAACAGTATTTAAATTCATAGAGTCATTTAATAGGCTGAATTTATTAATAATATATACAGTATCCAGCTTATTCTCTGATTTATTCATGAGGCTCCAGGCTTTTTTAATGTGCGGTTCAATACGCCTGGTGAGTCTTCTTTTGAACATTTCATTTCTTAAAAAATCTTTAAATTCAATTTCTTTGGATTGAAAATTTGTATGAGCGAGATAATTTTCTGCTGCAGCGGAGAGGTCTGCAAGGAGATTTTTGACTGTGGATTTATTAAATACGGAGCCGGGATTTAATTTCTTCATTAAATTCTCTTCATTCAGTACGACCGAATTGAACTCCGGATAAAATTCAATTATTAAATAATAAAGCCTTGTCAGCTTTTTACTCTTATTAAAGAACGGGGATTCTAAAAAATCCGCAAATTTTTTAATATCTTCTTTTGAAAAACTGCTTAATATGTCAATTATTTTATATTTCATACATAATTATATCACCAATGAAAGCGACTTCGGGGAAAAAAATTTATATTTAAAATATTTAATTCCGGATAAATTTACAAGCATTTAAATATAAATCAATTACGAAATTATATTTTTACGGCGACTTTTTAATTATATTTTCTTTGTAAAAATTATCGGTATTTAATATTTTGTACTGATTCAAATTGCAGTATATTAAATTTAAAATTGATTAAAGGAAGAAAAAATAATGAACAACCTGAATCCTCAAAAATTTTTACTTTTTTTCTTTTATATCCATCACTTCTAAAATACTAACGACAGCATAAACCGGAAAGTAAATATAATTTTTCCGTTATAAATTGTCTGTCCAATTCTCCTTTCTGCTTTTCAGAAAAATCTTATCCCAAATACTTCCGGCGGGTAACAGACAAAAGTATCCGCCTATATTATTATTTTTTTTAAAATAGTTTTGCATTGAAAAATTTTAATTGAGACGACCTTAAATATTTTCAGAGCATATAAAAATAATTGACATTTGCATTTAAATTTAAAAAAATTTTTCTGATGTTATCGTATACAAAAAGTAAAACCTAATGTCAGAACCCGTTTTAAATTTAATAATTATATTATCGAAGATTGCCGTTGTACAGGCAATATTACTGACTGCAGTAGCATATTCGGTTTTAGCCGAAAGAAAGGTCTCGGCATATATTCAAAACCGTATAGGACCAAACCGCGTGGGACCGGCGGGACTTCTTCAGCCTCTCGTGGATATCATTAAACTTCTTTTGAAGGAAGATATAGTTCCTGATAAAGCAAACAAGTTCATACATTCGCTTGCGCCTGCAATTTCAGTAGGTGTAGCTCTTTCCACTTTTGCGGTAATACCGTTCGGAGACACGATCACAATCGGAGACAAGGTTATAAAATTACAGATTGCAGATGTCAACATCGGAATACTGTATTTTCTTGCAATGACCTCTCTCGGAGTCTACGGAGTGACACTAAGCGGATGGTCATCTAACAGTAAGTATTCCCTGCTCGGGGGATTACGTTCTTCGGCTCAGATGATTAGCTATGAGCTTTCAATGGGATTAGCCGTAATTGCAATAATATTAATTAACGGTTCATTAAAATTAGATACAGTGGTAATGAATCAGGCGGGATGGAAATGGAATATAATTTTACAGCCGGTCGGATTTTTAATTTTCTTAACGTCTGCATTCGCAGAAACAAACAGGACGCCGTTTGATTTGCCTGAAGCCGAACAGGAACTTGTCGGTGGTTATCATACGGAATACTCGAGCATGAAATTTGCATTATTTTTTCTGGCAGAATACATGAATGTAATAGTCTCTTCTGCAATGATAGCAACTTTATATCTTGGCGGCTGGCAGTTTCCTTATCTTCAAAATTTCGGTCTGCCTCCTTTCTGGGTAAGTATAATTCAGGTACTGACATTTTCATTGAAAGTAATTTTCATGGTATTCTTCTTTATATGGGTAAGATGGACTGTCCCGAGATTCCGTTACGATCAGCTGATGAATCTCGGCTGGAAGGTAATGCTTCCGCTTGGAATTGCAAATTTAATTATAACGGCAATTGTGATTCTGTTTTTGAAATAATATTTTCAAAAAATATCTCTGCAAAACAATATTTCTAAATTTTAAATTTTAAAAAAATGAAAAAGCTAATAATAGCTGTATTTTTATTCCTGATATTCATCCCTGTAAAGTCTTTCTGCCAGTATTATAATGATTTTACTCTTACCG
>JBBRTN010000127.1:0-5839 GCA_038244395.1 Ignavibacteria bacterium | reverse complement strand
TATTCCGCCGACACCGGTTGCTGCGCCCTGATAAGGCTCTACTGCAGATGGATGATTATGCGATTCTATTTTGAATGCAACCGCAAGCCCTTCACCGTTATCTACCAAGCCTGCATTTTCTTCACCTGCACCGACAAGTAATCTTCCTCCGCTCCGGGGAAGTTTTTTTAATTCGAGTATAGAATTTTTATAAGAGCAATGCTCACTCCACATTACGGAAAATATTCCAAGCTCTGTGTAAGTAGGATTTCGTCCGAGAATTTTTAAAATGCGTTCATATTCTTCTTCGAGAAGACCGAATTGTTTTGCGAGCTGGAGATTGACTGTAGGTTCAGACATTTAGCTTATAAATTTTTTTGTATATTTTTTTGTCAATTTTTTTATTTCTTTTTTAAAATCAAATTTAAATCTTTATAAGTTTTTCATATCCCTTTTCATAAAATAAAGCCGTCCCTGATGCCACGAGTATAGGATTTATGACTACATTAATTATTGGAATGAATGTTAACAGGAAAGCCATCGACCCGAATCCGAATGAAAGCATTTTCTCTGAGCTGACAATCTTAAGTTTTTTTCTGAACCCGGTTAACCTTCTTGTCATCGGATAGTCCAGGTAATTCAAAGCGTTGTAATAAATTGAAAAGCCCGTTCCGAAAACCAGAGCAATGACACCTCCGATCATTGGAATAAAATCAATCAGAATTAAAGGGACCATTACCGAAAAGTAGAAAAGTATTTTTTTAAATTCTGAAGTTACACTCATTGATGTTTCTTTTATAAATGTGAGGTTGTTCTCAGCCTTTATAGTGTAGACCTTCTCTTCGATTAACAATGAAATCTTTTCATTAAAAGGAGCCGAGATGATTCCTCCGAATATAATGAAAAGGAAATAACATATTATCAGTATGAGTAAGAATGAAAAAATTTTCAGAACGGTCTGTATAAGCATTAGAAAGATCTGGCTGGAAACATTGTTTACTAATACATCTTCAGTCTTGCCGGTGATCCACCGGTAAGTGTAAAAAAAAATCGTCCCGTAAATAATCAGGTTGATTATTACCGGGACAATTGAATAAGATATTAACTTTGGATATCTGAAAAATAATTTTATACACTTGAAAGGATAAAAAAATCCAAATATAAAATTATTCATTATTTTCTTTTTAAACTTATTCCGGGGATTACCCCTTTCGTAAAAATAAATTTATTACTTACTTTATTGCCTTCTTTACCTTGTCAACATAATCCAGTTTTTCCCAGGTGAAGAGCTCTACATTAATTTTTTTCTCTTTACCGTCAGGAGTTCTGAAAGTCTTAGTAACTTTTTCATTCTTGCGTCCCATATGTCCGTAAGCTGCAGTCTCACTGTAAATAGGAGTTCGAAGTTTAAAACGCTGTTCAATAAAATAAGGACGCATATCAAAAATCTCTTCTACTTTCTTTGATATCTGGCTGTCATTCATTTTTACTTTGCTTGTTCCGTAAGTATTCACAAAAATATTCATCGGTTTGGCAACTCCTATAGCGTACGAAACCAGCACAAGTACTTCATCACAAATTCCTGCTGCCACTAAATTTTTCGCAATATGTCTGGTCGCATAAGCTGCCGATCTGTCTACCTTTGAAGGGTCTTTACCTGAAAATGCTCCGCCACCGTGAGCGCCCTTTCCGCCGTAAGTATCAACAATGATCTTTCGTCCTGTAAGTCCGGTGTCTCCATGCGGTCCGCCGATAACAAATTTTCCCGTAGGATTAACATGGTACTTTATTTTATCATCGCTAAGAAGACGTGTATATTTTTTATATTTTGCTTTCACGCGGGGGATTAAAATATCTATGACGTCTTTCTTTATCTTCTTCTGCATTTCAGATTCACTTGCAAAATCATCGTGTTGTGTGGAAATTACAATTGTATCAATCCGAAAGGGCTTGTTGTTGTCATCGTATTCGAGCGTAACCTGTGATTTTGCATCCGGCCTGAGATATTTTATTTGTTTGCATTCTCTGCGTAATGCTGCGAGCTCTATCAGTAATTTTTGCGCAAGGTCAAGAGTAAGAGGCATATAATCCTCGGTCTCGTTTGTCGCATAACCAAACATCATTCCCTGATCGCCTGCACCCTGCTCTTCCTTTTTCTTCCTGTCAACACCCTGATTTATATCACCCGACTGCTCATGGATAGCCGAGAAAACCCCGCAGGAATCAGCTTCAAACATGTATTCACTTTTTGTGTAACCGATCTTTCTTATTACTTCCCTCGCTATAGTCTGAACGTCTAAATAAGCATTTGATTTTACTTCTCCGGCAAGTACTACCTGCCCTGTTGTTACTAATGTTTCACAAGCTACTTTCGACTGCGGATCAAACGCTAGAAAGTTATCAATCAATGCATCCGAAATCTGGTCTGCAACTTTATCCGGATGTCCTTCTGAAACCGATTCAGATGTGAATAAATATGACATTAAATTATTTCTCCTTATTATATTTTTAATTATTTAATTAGTTAATTATTTTTTGTTAAATTTTTTATTGATAATAAATTATAATCTCTTATAATAACTTAAAGTTCAAAATCTCTGCAAACTCTTTACAAACTCTCAAGCACAATCTCAGCAACATCTTTTACTTTGACTTCATCGCTTTTTTCTTTTGCTTTTACTCCGTCTGTAAGCATCGTCATACAAAACGGACATGCTGTTGCTATAGTCTTTGCGCCCGTTGCAAGCGCTTCTTCGGTTCTTTCTATATTAACTCTTTTCCCTTCATGCTCTTCAAGGAACATTCTACCGCCGCCGGCGCCGCAGCAAAATCCCTTATCTTTCGAGCGTGCCATTTCAATTAAATCAACTCCCGTGCTTTCCAGTGATTCTCTTGGCGATGAGTAAATGTGATTGTATCTTCCGAGATAGCATGAGTCATGATAAGTTACTTTTTCCTTTATTTCTTTTGCCGGATTTAATTTTTTTTCTTTAAGTAAATTATCAATGTATTGAGTATGATGTGTTACATCGAGATCGACTCCGAATTTTCCGTATTCGTTTTTTAATGTGTTCATGCAGTGCGGACATGCGGTCACTACTTTCTTAACTTTATATTTTTTTAATGTCTCTGCATTTTGCTGAATGAAAGTCTGGGCGAGAAATTCATTTCCAAGTCTTCTCGCAGGGTCACCAGTGCATTTCTCCTCGCTTCCCAGCACTCCGTATTTTATTCCGGCTTTGTTAAGAAGCTGAGCAAATGATTTCGTCACATTCCGGTAACGCTTATCAAAAGCTCCCGCGCATCCTGACCAGAATACCACATCGAGCTCTTCGGCCGAGCCAATCGCAGATACTTTCTTCAAATTATTTTCTTGTCCCTCTTTCGCAAGCTCTTCACTTAATTCATCTATCCAGTCGTTTCTCTGTTCCGCCCCGAATGCCCATGGAGACTCATTGTTCTCAAGATTTCTGAAAACAGTATTCAGCTCAGGTGGAAATTCAGATTCCATCATTACAAGATCCCTTCTCATATCCACTATCGGCGTAACGTGATCAATCATTACCGGACATTCCTGGACGCATGCCATGCAGGTAGTACAAGCCCACAACTCCTGCGGAGTAATGTAATCATGAACTAAATTTTTTTCCAACTCGGGAGCCTGTTCCACTTTTTCCACAAGTAAAGGTCCGACTTCCTGTGTTCGTTTTCTTATTTTGGTTATGATAAGTTTCGGATTGAGTAGCTTGCCTGTTATATGAGCCGGGCAAACGGAAGTACATCTTCCGCATTCTGTACATGTGTAGCCGTCAAGAATATTTTTCCAGGTCAGGTCTTCAATATCTTTTACTCCGTATTGTGTTATTGATTCATCTTCGAAATTAATCGGCTTCAGCTGAATCCCGGGATAAGGGATTTCATAATTTGAAAAATAAGTGTTCGGGACAGAAGACAGCACATGGAAATGCTTGGAGTAAGGAAGATAATTTAAAAATGAAAGAACCACTACGATGTGCGCCCACCAAAAAATTTCATAAACTGTTTGCGAGCCGTTTGAAAAAAATCCTGCTATAAAATCAGACACAGGTCTGTAACCCTGTGACACTCCTATCAATATTTTTTCGACACTCATTCCAAACATCGTGACCATTACCAATCCAATCATTATAAGTATAAGAGTTGCGTCTGCTCTTGCCGCACTGTCTACCTGCAGTCTCTTCGGGGTTCCGATATATCTTCGTATCAGTGAAAATATAACTACAACAAATACTAAAGCTCCGAAGAAATCCTGAAGGAATGTTAATATATTATAAACAGGTCCGAGAAATGCAAAAGTAAAATTTGGGAAAAATCCTTCTATGATTGACTCCAATACTACAAACAACAGTACGACGAATCCCCAGTAAATACAAAGATGAAGTATTCCGGCAAGCCTGCTCCTAAGCAGCTTTGTCTGCAGGAAAGCAATTTCAAATGTATTCTTTAACCTTTTTGAAATATCATTAAAACGGTTTTCAGGTTTAGCGAGTCTTAGATATGAAAGAAAATTTTTAATTGAATAAATGAAGAATCCGGTTGCCCCGAAGAGTATTATTCCAAAGATTATTGGTCTTAACATTAAAAATATTTTCATTCGTGAAATAATTTATAAATTACTCAATTAGATTTTAATATTAAAGATAATTGCTGATAAATTTTCAATGATCGCCATGGTAATAAATGGGTCAAGCTCAATATTTTTGTATATCAACCGGGTTCGGGATAAATTTACTGAACTGAAATAATCTGTATTTTAATTTAAACAGTTAACAGTAAATTGTTAAAGAAATATATAATCATTATTTTAAAAGAAATAACTAAAACTCTAAACCAACTCAAACTCATGACAAAAGTCCTGATTGCTTTTTTAATCGTATTTGCCTTCTCATCCTGCGGACAGGAAAAACAGGAAATGAAATCCGAAACAAAAAATCCGCCTATGAAAAATACAACTTCTCCCGGTGATAAATCGGAGATTAATCCTGATGCACTTTTAGGCAGCTGGACAAGCGGCGAATACAAAATGGGCTTCGAGCTTCTTGGAGGGGGCAAGGCGGCTTCAATAAATATGGCGACACTTGATTATGATTCCTGGAAGCTTGAAGGAAATAAATTATTTTTGAAGGCAACAAGCAAGGGAGTTTCAAACCCGGGCACATCCGATGAAGTATACATCATCAAAGGAGTAACGCCGGGTTCGCTAATGCTGACTCCCGGGTGGAATGAAGATACTGTCTGGACTTATACAAGAAAATAAATTCGTTAACGGAAATTATATTTACAACCGGTCAGTTTGAATGGTAAAGTTTACCGGAAAATACAAATCATACTTTTTAACAAAACTCATCAAAACAAAAATGAAAATCCGTAATACTATTTTTGCAATTATTGTCTTTGTGTTCATTCTAACTGTTTATGAAAATTTATTGGCGCTTCGTAACGGCATAGTGGGTCTCACAAAAAAAGACGGGAATCAAACCGGATGTCTCTGTCACGGAGATAAAACAAATGACAGCGTATCGGTTATCATATCCGGACCTGCTAATGTCACGGCAGGCGATACTGCCATATATACTCTTAAAATAAGTAACGGTCCTGCAGTAGCCGGGGGATGTGACATTGCAGTAAGCCTGGGAGAAATATATACTTCTCCCCTGGATACAAGCTTAAGAAGGGCGGAGCTCTTTACAGGATCGGGCTTCGAGCTTTTTGGAGGTGGCAAGGCGGCTTCAATAAATATGGCGACACTTGATTATGATTCCTGGAAGCTTGAAGGAAATAAATTATTTTTGAAGGCAACAAGCAAGGGAGTTTCAAACCC
>JBBRTN010000126.1:0-5861 GCA_038244395.1 Ignavibacteria bacterium | reverse complement strand
TACAGATGATTTCCAGCCCGGACAGTTCCGACGCCAAAGATTGTTTCGCCTCAACCGGCACGGCGTATCTGATAGTCAATCCAAAATATGACTCATCGCAATTTGTGAAACTGAAAAATTTTGATGAAATTTATAATTCAGGACTGAATGTAAGCGATGCCGTGAAAAAAATTGCCGGCAGTTTTGAAATGACAGATGAGATTGACAATATTATTAACTTTATAGAAGCCAGCAGCAGGGGGATTGTCAGGGGATGAAATTTTTATTACAGAATAAAATCTGACTGAAATGTGAATAAGAATTTCGAGATCAAGTGTAAGATTGAAAATTATGAGAAAACTGGAAATATAATTAAAGCGCTTAAAAAGTTTTCTTATTCTGCCGAAAACCAAACAGATATTTATTACAGAGTTAGCCTGGGAAGATTAAAGCTCAGAATAATAAATAATAAAACGGGTAATCTTATTTTTTATGACCGTGGGGAAAATGAGAAAAAACGAGTTTCGAAATACATTATTTCCCGCACGGATAATTTTAAAGAGCTCGATGAAATCTTAAGAAGACAATTCAATGTTTTAATCTCTGTTCAAAAGAAACGTGAGATTTTCATAAAAGATAATATCAGGATTCATCTCGATAATGTAAAAGGATTGGGAAAATTTTTAGAAGTCGAGATAATATACACGAATAATAAAAGTCCAAGATCATTAATGAAGGAAATAATTTTATATTTGAATCTGAATGAAAACGATTTTATACAATGTTCATATTCAGATTTGTTAATTAAACAAAAGTAAATGTCGGCTCAGCAGCAGGAAAGCTCTAATCACATTACTACAAAGGTTTTGTATGCAATGAAGCAGCGAGGGGAAAAGATAACAATGCTTACGGCATATGATTTTCTCACTGCAAAATTTCTGGATGCGGCGGGAATTGAAGTCATTCTTGTTGGTGATTCTCTTGGAAATGTTATTCAGGGAAATGAAACCACGCTGCCGGTTACTCTTGAGGAAATGATATACCATACTAAAATTGTAAAGCGGGCAGTAAAGAATGCCATCGTTATTGCAGATATGACTTTTATGAGCTACCAGGTAGGGGTGAAAGAAGCTATTACAAACTGCGGACGGGTAATGAAAGAAACAGCGTGTGATGCAGTGAAAATGGAAGGCGGTGATTATATTGCAGAGACTGTAAGGAGAATAGTGGAAATAGGAATTCCTGTAATGGGACATCTTGGACTTACTCCTCAGTCAATAAATAAATTCGGAAGCTATAAAACACGTGGCACCGAAAAAGAGGAAGCCGATAAAATTTATAAGGACTCTTTATTGCTTCAGAAGGCAGGATGTTTTGCCATCGTCCTGGAGAAAATTCCGGCAACGCTTGGAACAAAAGTTTCCAGAGCATTGAAAATACCTACTATAGGAATCGGTGCCGGACCTGACTGCGACGGACAGGTACTGGTAACGCATGATATGCTGGGACTAATAGAAGAATTCAAACCAAGGTTTGTCAGGCGTTATGCGAACATGGCAACTGATACAAAAGATGCTTTCAGAAAATACATTAAAGATGTTAAAGGAAAAAAATTTCCAACCATGAAAGAAAGTTACTGACAATAAATTACTCCGCCTGCCCACTTGACGGGAGAGCAGGCGAAGTATTAAATAATTTTCAAATCATATCAGTCATTTTTTCATTTCTACTTTACAAGCAGCATCCTCTTAGTATTTAAAAAATCATTTGTTCTCAAAGAATAAAAATAAACTCCGCTTGAAAGCTGTGAGGCATTTAGCTTAACAGAATAATATCCTGCATCCTGTTTTTCATTAACAACTCTCATCACTGTCTTTCCTGTAATATCATATAGTTCCAGCTGCACATCTGCTGCTTTTGGCAAGTCATAGTTAATTACAGTTGACGGATTAAACGGATTCGGAAAATTCTGAGAAAGGTTATACTTATTTGGTACGCCAATCTGAACTTCATTATTAAGGAAATAATATTTATAAGAACCGTTAAAGTCAATCTGCTTTAATCTGTAATAGTAGACCCCGGTACTCACCGAACGGTCAACGAAGGAATAATTTTGCTGAAAATTTATGTTCCCGTTACCGTTAACGAATCCAATTTTCTGCCAGCCGGGTTCATTGCTTACAGCTCTGTCAATTTCAAATCCTGAATTATTTTCTTCTGAGTTTACTGTCCAGAACAATGAAACATTTCTTCCGTTCACAAACGAACTAAACAAAGACATCTCTACCGGCAGAGCTGTGTTCCAGTCCTTTGTAACAGTGATTCCGTCGAGTCTTAATATTGGAGAAGAACTTGTGGTTCCCTGTCTCAATGCAAATCTGCCCAGATCTGCAGGGTCTGAAGCAGTGCCGGTCACCGGACCGATTGAAGGAGGAGGTTCCACTGAAGGAACTCCAGATGTAAGTATAATTAAACTCACCTCGTCATCGGTTGTAGAGCAGGTATTGAATTTGTATTTCAAAACAAGGAGATAAGTTATGCCGGTTGTGTAAACTGAATCTCCATACAAAATTCCGCCTGAACCGGATGTAGTCTTACTTATTCCAAATGCAATATTATCATTTGATGTTTTTCTTACATAGCATCTTCCGAAAAAACCGGTGGTACTTGTTGATGAAAGATATGAGCAAAAATAATCTCCGGAATTTTTTGCCGTGTCGACTCTTACCATAAATGAAGCATATATACTCCCTGAACTCTGATTTGAAATAAAGGATTTATATGCATCCTGTCCGGTTGACGTTAATGTTGTGGCAAATCCAATGTCAGACTTAGGATAATCATTGTAAATTAATCCTGGAGAAGTTATCAGCAGCCTGTTAGTTGCTCCTCCGCTAAACGAAATCCAGTCATGTGAACCGAGCGAATCACCCGCCGGGTAATCAAAATTCTCATCTAAAATCTGGGCGAACACTTGCGACGTTGCGAAGATCATGCAACAAATTAAAATCAGGTTTTTCATGGTTTGATCCTTTTTAAAGTTTATAAAAAATTTTCATAACAAACTAAAACTATTATAAAAAAAATGCAAACTTATTTTTTTCAATTTGTGAAAATAAATTGTAAGCGAAAATCTTCGAAGAGTATTTGTAAATATTAGGAACGGCAAGGCTCGTTAGTACTGGTTGCTCATCTAAACCTCAGAGGTTTTTAAACCTGCAAGCTTCAGGTGAGAGATTTTGTGAACGCAAAAATTTTTGATATAAATTTTTGCGGCAATTTTAAAGCAATAAAAAACCCGGACATGAAATATCCGGGAATTAAATTTGTTCAGAGATTAATCTTCAGGTTTTTAAAAAAAACTATGAGGTTTCTAACACGGTTTTATTTTATTAAAATCATTTTCTTTGTATCAGAAAAATTTCCGCTTTCAATTTTATAATAATACATTCCGCTGGAGAGATTGCTTCCGTCAAAATTAACAGAGTAGCTTCCTGCATTTTGTCTTTCACTTATAAGTGATCTTACTTCCTTTCCAAGCATATCAAAAACTCTTAATGAAACGAATCCTGACGAAGGTAAACTATAATTTATAGTAGTCGCCGGATTGAAGGGGTTTGGATAATTTTGCGAAAGTGAAAAGTTATCGGGTGTTAATATATTGCCTGATATTCCGGTCGCAATACTACTGTACCCCGTTAATTTTATATTATCGATGTATATCCCGTCAGCTACAGTGCTTCCGTTGCTTACAAGCGAAAATCTTATTTTCATTGATGATGAACCGGCTGCCAGAGCCGATATATCCAGCACTTCTCTCGTCCAGCTGCTCACCGTCTTATTATAAAACTTTGCCGACTGCCATGTCGCACCGTTATCACCTGAGACTTCAACATATGCATTGTCAAGAGTATCTATCGCATGCTTGTACCAGTAGCTTAAAATAACTACCGGCGTTGCCGATACATTTATTGCCGTTGTTAATGTCAGGGACCGCGTGGTATTATTCGTATAGTTTCCTGTCGGACTATCAGCAAATGAATTTGAAGGAGAATATGACTGCGATGAAGTAATACCCCAGCCGCCTGATGATGTCCATCTTGTGATTCCATTTTCCGCACTGTCGAGAAGCAAAACATTTCCATCTCCAACTACAATGTAAACATCCTGCGTATAAACCGTGCTTGTATCATTCTGCCTTATCTTTAAAGTTGCTTTTATTGCCTGGTCATTCGGTGCGTTTCCGGCAACATTAAAATTAAATGTTAAACTGTCCTTTTCATAAGATGCTATATCCGGAAATGAAAAAGAATTTGTCTGAATATTTAATAAAGGACTTTGAGTAGTCAGTTCAATTCTGACATTTTGTGCATTCAGCAATCCTTTATTCTGAAAATAAATTTTGTAATTTCCCTGCTGCCCGGGGGAATATTTTTCCTGGTCAAACTTTGTGCTTGTAGGAGCTACATACTGACCGCAGGCCAGTGCAAAATAAATATTCTGTGATAATGTTATTTTTGCAAGAGGAAGAATTCTTGTTTGCAATGGCCAGAAACCGTCAGTGGATGTTCCGACCTCCGGAGTCATTGCTATTATTTTGCTGTGAGCGGAATCATTATAATACCAGTCGTCTGTTACTCCTCTTACTCCGTAGCCAACGGTCGAATTTGTCCTTCCTAATGTGAAATGATCATTCAAAACCATATCCTGTGAAAATCCCTGGTAAATTTTTTCATCCGGTGACTGGGCATCTACATATCCCCATGGCCGGATAAGATAATTTCCGTAAGTGTGATAGCTTAGAATGCCTTTAAAATTTCTTGAGTTTACAAAGCTCATTGCGTTCTGTGTTTCCGGTTCGGAGAATGGTGAAGGTCCTCTGTAAGTATCATTAGATGGATCCGTTGATGAACCGTTATTTGCAGAATTCCAAAATGCATATGTTCCAAAGTTTCTGTTCAGATCAATTCCATAAGTTGTTCCGGAATTAAGCTTCCTGTTTTTTCTCCAGAAACCTCCTCCTGTTGGATTTGTGGTGTGATTATATTCATATCCGTCGGGATTTAATACAGGAGTAAAATACAGCTCCCTGTTATTTAAAATATAGGTCGCGACCGGATCAACGTTATAGTTTTCTAAAAGCCAGTACATAAAATAAATATTCTGTTCCATGCTCATCGGCTCCCTGGCATGTATCAATGAATGAAACCATACTTCCGTTCTTCCCGTCGGCGCATCAGGACTGTTTGAAACCCTTACAGTCCACATGGATCTGTTCTCAACTGAATTGCCGAGTGAAAATTTTTCTGAAATTAAATTCGGATATTCCATTCTCATAGAATCAAGTTTACTGACAACTTCCGCAAAAGTCAGGTAGCCTCCCATAGATCCATAAATTGAATGAGAGACATTAAACTCTTCCATCGATTTATGAATTGCATCTTCGATCTCGCTTTGAGTCATCTTCGGCTGACTCTCATAATATTTTTTAAAATCTTCAATCACAACCCGGAACCCTGTTCCTGATTTTTTCAGCATTCCGATTTCTTTTTCGGAAAGCCATGTCTCTAAGTATCCGTCATGTGCTTCGGCATGATCAAAGTACAATCCTACGCGAATTATATTTTTCATGTCAAGGTCGCTGTTAATAAAGACTTTTACGAGAGAATATTTTGGCTGTGCATCCTGACCGGTATGGTTATAGTCCGGTTTTCCCACCGCGGCAATGTTTGACAGTGCAAACAATATTAGTATAACTTTTAATTTAAAATTTACTTTTTTCATTTGTTATTATTCTGTTTATTTAATTTTTTTTAATTTTTGTAATTGTTAAAAAATAAATTCCCGCAATTCACTATATATAGGTATTGTCGGGAATCATT
>JBBRTN010000125.1:0-5868 GCA_038244395.1 Ignavibacteria bacterium | reverse complement strand
TTCTCCGTTTTCTATTAACTCGTGAAGTTCTACTAAATACATTTTGTATGCTTCTCATTAAAATTAAAAACTGGTTCTGACAGGATTTCAAATTTACATTATCAATTATAAATATTCCGGTTACGATTTTTGTCAATATAATCCTGAAGTATGATCTGCGCCGACAGGCTGTCTACAAGCCCTTTCTCCCTGCGTTTGCTTTTCTTTAATCCCGAATTCATAATACTGCTTTCGGCTATCTTGCTGGTAAATCTTTCATCATAAAAAATTATCTCCGCTTCTATGAAATTTTTCTTCAGAAATTTTTCAAAGGTTTGTTTAAATTCTTCAATCTTCAGTGTTTGAATGGTTTTTTCGGATTTAAAGTTCAGTGGATATCCGATGATGATTCTGGAAATGTTTTCCTTTAGAATAAGTGCCTGCAGTTTTAAATTCAGCCGGTTATCATTTAAGATATAATCCCTTGAAAACGAATACTTTTTAGTATCATCGCTGACTGCTATGCCCACTCTCCTTTCTCCATAATCAATTCCGAGATATTTTGTAGCCGCTTCAGGCATTACTTCTGTTTTTAAAATTAAAAATCAAAAAATTTAAAACTTTTCTTTTAAAAATTCCTTAAGAATCTTACCCGGTTTAAAATGCATCTTTCTTCTTCCCGGAACGAACACAAACTCCCCAGTTCTCATATTCCTCGCTTTTGGTTTCGGCTTTGTTTTCTTTACCTCGAATACTCCGAAATCCCGGATTTCAATTCTTTCAACGGGATCGGCTTCCATTATTAATTCACGCAAAGATTCAAACAAAGAATCCACAAGTAATTTTGGCGTCAGCATCTTTCCTATAAGCTTGTCGCCTAATTTATTTTCGATGTCGCGCCTGTTATAAGTCTTGACACGTTCGTTCAGCTTATTCATTATAAAAATTTAAGAAATTGTTTCCCTGAATCTTTTAAAATACAAATAAGAAGAGTAAATTATCAATGCAATCGAAATAAAATATAAGTAACTGTTAATTTCTTTGAGCACAGGGACGTTGATAATTGCAAACAATATTATTATGCCGATACTGAATACGGCGATCTTTCCCGGATAATTTGACATAAGCCTGATGTCTTTTTTCTTGTCGAGATATAAACCGAATCCGAAAATCAGCATGTCTCTTAAAACCACGACTAAGACAAACCATAAAGCAATTTTATTCATGTATAATAATATCAATGAAATTACGATTACTGAAATCTTATCGGCGAGCGGGTCTATAATCTTTCCGAATTCAGAAACCTGATTTAATTTTCTCGCCAGGTATCCGTCGAGCAAATCTGAAAAATACATACATAGAACTAAAATTATTATTAATGTATTTTTAGATTCAAAATCAGTAACGAGCAGATAACATACCGGGATCAAAAGCAGAATCCGGAATATCGAAATCAAATTTGAAATAAAAAAAATCTCTCTTTGTATTTTCACGATTTAAAAATAATTAAAATTAAAAATAAAAGTAACATTCAAATATTAATTTATTAATGACAGACAGGAGCTATATTTATTTTGATAATGCCGCTACGACTAAGATTGATGATGAGGTGCTGGATACAATGCTTCCCTATCTGAGAGCCAATTACGGCAATGCTTCGTCAATACATTCTTTCGGCAAAACTGCCAAGGTTCTTCTGGAAGATGCGAGGGATGATATTGCCGGATTCATTGGAGCTAATCCGAAAGAAATTTTTTTTACAAACAGCGGTACCGAATCAAATAACTTTGCTTTAAAAGGTCTGGCTTTCAGATACATCGGCTCGGATAAAAATCATATTATTACATCCACCATCGAGCATTCAGCAGTACTTGACACAATAAAGTATCTCGAAAATAAATTTAATTTTAAAGTAACCTATATCAAGCCGCAAACCGACGGTAAAATTTCACCCGGAGATATATCAGAAAGAATATTACCCGGGACTCTTTTGATTTCTGTGATGCATTCGAATAACGAGACCGGAAAGATAAATGATATCAGGGAAATCGCTTCATTGTCAAAAGAAAAAAATATTTATATGCACACGGACTCAGTGCAGAGCATTGGAAAAACTTCTTTCAATGTGAAGGACCTCGGCATAAATTTCGCAACAATCTCAGCGCATAAAATATACGGTCCGAAAGGAATTGCAGCGCTTTACATTAAGGAGAAGACTCTGGTCGAAAAATTCATTCACGGGGGAATGCAGGAAAGAGACATGCGCGGAGGCACTGAAAACATTGCCGCCATTGCTGGCTTCAGGAAAGCGGTAGAGCTGCTCAAACTAAATTGTGAAAAAGATTTCAGGCATTATAAATATTTAAAGAATTATCTGATCAGCGGATTAAAAAAATCTTACGGTGAAAAAGTTCTTTTCAATTCGGGCAGTGAAGACTCTCTTCCGAATATCGTAAACATTTCCTTCGATAAAGAGAAATTAATTTTTGATGAAGAGATGATCCTGATCCGGTTTGACCTCAAAGGCATTGCAGTTTCAGGAGGGTCGGCATGCACAGCAGGAACAAACCGTCCGTCATACGTTTTAACCGAACTCGGAAGGGACAGAAAGTCGGCACTTGGTTCAATACGGATTTCATTTGGCAGGGAAAATAATACAGAAGAAATTGACTATTTTATGGAAAGTATCAAAACAATTGTTAAAGAAAAATAAGTTTATTTTATTTCCTTCAGCTCAGCGTGCTCATCACTAATGCCGTTTTCCGGTATTCTTCTTTTCCTGAAAAAAATATTTTTTAAGCTGATGAATATTCCCGAAAAAATATAAAAAAGGCAAAATGAAAATGAACCTTCACCTTTAGTGGCAATAACCAAAATTACCGCAATCAGGAGTATTATAAATACAAGAGGATTTTTTTTTATTGTCTGAAGAGATGGCTTCGGAAGACTGTCATATTTTATTTTGCTTACCATTAACAGAGGAAGACCGACAGAAAGAATTATCAGAACAGTGCTGCTGACATTCTCGGACAAAATTTTATTGTGATAGAATAAAGTGTAGGAGCAAATAGTGAACGAAGCCATCGGAGCCGGAAGCCCGTTAAACTTTTCCTTGTCAAATCCCACCAGCTGCACATTAAATCTGGCGAGGCGCAGAGCGGCAAAAACCATTACAAGCGATGAGATAACTATTCCAATGTCTCCTAGTTCATTCAAATAAATTTTATATAAAAGAAAAGACGGCGCGACTCCGAATGAAATCACATCGGATAAGGAATCAAGCTCCACTCCGAATGCACTTGATGATTTTGTTAAACGCGCTGCAAGCCCGTCAACGGCATCAAAGAGCGAAGCATAAATTATAAACCAGCCTGCGTCCGTGAAGTCGCCTTTCGCGGAGTTAATGATTGACATAAAACCGCAGAAGGCATTAAGAATTGTAAAAAGACTTGGTATGAATTTTCTTGAAAATAACATTATAGCTCTGCGATTATGGTTTCACCACCGGTGACTTTCTGACCTATATTCACAAATATTCTTGAATCTCTTTTTATTAATATATCTATTCTCGAACCGAACTTTATCATTCCGAATCTTTCACCGGCAAACACTTCATTTCCTTCGCTGATCTCATAGACAATTCTCCTTGCCACAAACCCGGCAATCTGTTTAAATAATATCTTTTCTTTTGTTAATTTATTTTCAATTCCAATCTCGGTTCTTTCGTTTCTCTCAGATGACTTGTGGTCAAAGGCAACAAGATATTCTCCTTTAACATATTTTAAAAACTTCACAATGCCGTTCATGGGGATTCTGTTTACATGAACATTCAGCGGCGAAAGAAAAATACTTATCTGCTTCAGCGGCTCATTTTCTTCAAAAATATTTTTTCCCTTATTTACTACATCTTCGATTACCACAATCTTGCCGTCACCGGGTGAAATAATCTGATTCTCTTTTAAGTCAGCAGGCAGTTTCCTTTCCGGGTCGCGAAAAAAATACAAAGTGAACAACCACAGAAAAATCGTGATGCCTGTAAAAAGGAATTTCAGAAATAAATTATTAATAAAAATTGATAATAAAGTTAAAGCAAGACCTGTTATGAAAACTTTTAACAGCACATCTTTCCCGTAATGAGTCAGCCGCATCAAACAATTCTGTTTTTAATTTCAGTATATGCTTCCTCTACTTCGCCCAAATCAAATCTGAACCTGTCTTTATCTAATTTCCTGTTTGTCTCAGAGTCCCATAGCCGGCAGGTATCGGGAGAGATTTCATCGGCAAGAATTATGCTGCCCTTTCCGTCTTTACCGAATTCTAATTTGAAGTCAACTAAATTAATCTTTTTTTCCGAAAAAAATTTCGTAAGCAATTCATTTATCTGAAGTGTCATTTCCTTTATTCTATCGAGTTCGTCCTTGTCAGCAAGATTCATTGCGAATATATGCGCTTCGGTAAAAAGCGGATCGCCGAGTTCATCGGACTTCAGGTAATATTCCACAATAGGGTTTTTGAGTACAGTCCCTTCGGTAAATCCAAACTTCTTCACCAGGCTTCCTGCTGCAATGTTCCTGCAGACGACTTCGACCTTTATAATATCAACTTTCTTGACAAGCATTTCAGTATCGGAAATTCTTTCGATGAAGTGAGTTGGAATTTTATTTTCAATAAGGTATTCGAAAATCCTGGAGGAGATTTGGTTATTGAGCGCGCCCTTGTTAGCAATTTTATCTTTCTTCAAGCCATTGAATGCCGTCGCATCATCTTTAAATTCCTGTAAATAGACATCCGGCTTATCTGTCGAATAAATTTTTTTCGCCTTGCCTTCGTAAATGAGATTCGTCTTCATCAGATGTGATAGATTATTTTTTTTCAAATTACTCATTTTAAGAATTAAAGAAAAGATTCTATCAGATACAATTGGTTTTATGAGAAGCGATACTTTCTCATTTCGGGCTTTTGTTTTCAAAAGAACACCGGTAATATTTTTATTTTAATTGTTTGGAGGGAATGTGATATTCGTTAGATTGAAGTCTTATCTGTATTTCTCATTCGTGTTTTATTTAATAAAAATAATTTTTATTTTGTCGGCACACTTTCAACCATTGCATTTATATTGTATCGCAAATTGCTGACGCTGCCTCCGGGAAATCCAAATTAAAATACAACTTATTTAAAATCATTGTCGAAGAAGTAAAAAATGTGAGAGAAGAACCTCTCGAAAAAAAATGGAAAGCCGTGGATAAACTCGGAAAGATATACCGGTCTGGCTGATGATGAAGATGATTTTAATTTTGAAGGAAGATTTATTAAATTGATAGGTGAACTTGAAAAACAATTTGCAGAGGAGATGAATTGAATAAACGAATTACTGACAATCTTTCAAAAATTAAAATTCCGTAGAATGGAAAATAAAGACATAAGATGGAAGCAGAGATTTCAAAACTTTGAAAAGAGTTTGAATCATCTCGACGAAGCTGTGAAGATAAAAAATCCTGATACATTACAAAGAGCAGGAATGATACAATTTTTTGAAATGAGTTTTGAATTGTCCTGGAATGTGATGAAAGATTATGTTCAGGAACTTGGTTTTTCGAATGTAAGGTCTCCAAGAGATTCAATTAAAAAAGCTTTTGAAATAGGATTGGTAACAAACGGGCATGACTGGCTTGAATTTCTTGAAGACAGGAATATGACATCACATGCTTACGATGAAGAGACAGCCAAGGAAATAGAAAACCTGATTCGTATTAAATATCTTCAACTATTGAAAGAATTACATAACACATTAAAAGCAAAGCTGAATGAATAATGCATTTGGATTAAAACAATCAGACATAGATAATATTATATCAATATTAGAGAGTGAATCTGATATTGAAAAAGCAT
>JBBRTN010000124.1:0-5885 GCA_038244395.1 Ignavibacteria bacterium | reverse complement strand
TCAATGACCTTTGTAAAGAAATCAGTGTGCATATCATACAATTTAATAAGTGAATACATCCTGGTGCTTACGGGTTTTATTTCCATGATTTTTTTTTATTTAATTTTTTTTAAATGAATTATTTATAATGAAGTTTACGAATTTTTTTTTAATGGACTTAAATTTAATTTTAATTGAAAACCTTTATACAAAATTACAATAATTTAATAAAAGAATATATGTGCAATAACGACTTTATGAGGGTTGAATACGACATTTTTCTTTCCTATTTTTGCCTTATGAAAAATATATCAATAATAATTCCTAAAGGAGCGATTTTAGGAAGCATCGAAGGTCCGAGACAATTGTTCTCACAGGTAAATCAATTTGTCAAAGACATAGGCAAGCCGGCTTTGTTTAAAGTTCAGCTGGTGGGACTTACAAAAGAGACAGCGCTGAGCGGCGGTCTGTTTACTGTTCACTCTGATCAGCTTTTAAAAGATGTAAGCAGGACCGACCTTATTGTTATTCCCGCAATTGACGGAGAAATGAAAAATGCACTGGAAGAAAACAGGGATTTTATTCCATGGATAAAGAAGCAGTATAATAAAGGAGCTGAGGTTGCGAGCCTTTGTATCGGAGCTTTTTTACTGGCATCCACGGGCTTGCTTGACGGAAAAAAATGTGCGACTCACTGGATGGCCGCAAATCAGTTCAGGAGAATGTTTCCGAAAGTTAACCTTGTTGCAGAAAAAGTCATAACGGATGAAAGCGGAATTTATTCAAGTGGAGGAGCATACTCTTATCTGAATCTAATACTATACCTTATAGAGAAATATGCAGGACGAGAAATGGCAATACTCTGCTCGAAAGTTTTTGCAATTCAGATAGAGCGTAACAGCCAGTCGCCGTTTAATATTTTCAGCGGTCAGAAAGAACATGGTGACGAACAGATTAAGAATGCCCAGGAGTTTATTGAAAATAATTTCAGGGAAAAAATTACGCTGGATAAGTTAGCGTCAGTACTGATGATCGGAAGGCGAAGTCTGGAACGAAGATTTAAGGAAGCGACAAATGATACTGTCTCAAGATATTTACAAAGAGTCAGAATTGAATTTGCAAAAAAATGTCTTGAAACAAGCTCAAAAAATATAAATGAAGTAATGTATGATGTAGGCTATTCCGACAACAAGGCTTTCAGAGTTACATTTAAAAAAATCACAGGAATGTCTCCGATTGATTACAAGAGTAAATATAATTCAAAGGCATTTGCCGCATAAATCAGTTTCGCATTAAGAGTAAATTCAGGGGATCACAAGTATCAGAAATCAAACTTGTCAACCTGCTTGTCATCAATGAATACCCTTATCTGGTATGAGTCTTCCGACTTTACATTTCCGTTTGATTCTGTAGTGTTGATGGATTTTCTGTAACCGTTCATCATGACTTTCCTTCCGCGGTACTGTCCTGATATTTCAAAATTATCTCCAATCAGCGGAAATGAATCTTTGACAACAACCGAGTCATTAATTGTGCAGATAAATTCGTCAGAGATTCCGGGTTTCTTGGTAACGTTCACACGCCAGCCGGTACCGCCGTCAGAAGGTTTGTACATGCTTGACTGTGATGATGAACATCCGGAAAACCAGGCAAAGGCCGTTAACAAAAAAAGAAAAAACGAGTAAGTAATAATTCTGTTTTGCATAATGCTCCTTTCGGATTTTATATTTATTTATATTTTTAAAGTATATACCTTTTGAAATTTTTTCACCTATTCTCTTTGGTAGTGGTTTCTCTTGAAGTTTCTTTGTCACCCTGAGTTTTATTATCGTTCTGCCCGCAGGAATAAACTGCGAGACATAAAATTGTTAACGCAAGTAAGAATAATTTCATGAGAATATTTTTTGTTAAAGGGGACTTGATTTCCTAAAAATATGATAGATTTGAAAATCAATTAAAACTCAAAAAATTAATTCAGCGCAATTGCACGCAATTGTTTATTTAATATTTAACATCTGATACAGAACATTTTCCATTCAAATATATTAACTTCCTTTTTATATAAAATCACATTTGTTAGATTGACTGACATTTTAAACAGCTTAAGAAAATTTGTTCAGTAAAATTTTAATCGCTAACAGAGGCGAGATAGCAGTCAGGATAATTACTTCTGCAAAAGAGATGGGGATAAAGACAGTTGCGGTTTATTCGGACTTCGACCGTTATTCGCTTTTCACTAAATTAGCCGATGAATGTTATTACATCGGCGAATCTCCTTCATCCAAAAGTTATTTGCTTGCAGATAAAATTATTGAAGCCGCAAATAAATCATCTGCGGAAGCAATTCACCCCGGGTACGGATTTCTGTCCGAGCGCAGTTTCTTCGCAAAGATGTGTAAAGAAAGCGGAATTAAATTCATCGGTCCCGGTCATGAAGCAATAGAATTACTTGGAAGTAAGATTGATGCGAAAACTCTGGCTTTAAAAAACAAGGTGCCCGTGGTCCCGGGGACTGACGGGCCGCTTCAGGATTTAAAGGAAATAAAAAAGACAGCAAAAGAAATTGGCTACCCTGTTCTGATAAAAGCATCTGCAGGAGGGGGCGGAAAAGGAATGAGAGTCGTAATGGATGAAGACGGAATTGAGAGTTCGCTTCGAGCGACGCAAAGCGAGGCTTTGTCTTCTTTCGGGGATGACAGCGTATTCATAGAAAAGTATATTGCATCGCCGAGGCATATAGAGTTTCAGATACTCGCGGATGAGTATGGAAACGTTATCCACCTTGGTGAAAGGGAATGTTCAATGCAGCGCAGGCATCAGAAAATAATAGAAGAAACTCCTTCCGTAATAATCGATAGTGATCTCAGAAATAAAATGGGAGAAAGCGCCAAAAGAATTGTAAAAGCCGCAGGGTATTCAAATGCAGGGACAGTTGAATTCATTGTCGATAAAAATAGAAATTTTTACTTCCTGGAAGTGAACACGCGTTTACAGGTGGAGCATCCGATAACAGAAATCAGAACGGGAATCGATCTTGTCAGGGAGCAACTGAAGATTGCTTCGGGAGAAAGACTTTCATTCAGGCAGGAGGATATAAAATTCTCCGGTCACACAATTGAATGCAGGATCTGCGCTGAAGATTCAGAGAACAACTTTATGCCTTCGACAGGGAAAATTTCATATATGAATAAATTTCTCGGAAGCGGTATGCGCGAGGATACAGGAGTAGAGCAGGGTGATGAAATATCTATATATTATGATCCTATGATTTCAAAGTTAATCTCGCACGGAGCCGACAGGGAAATAGCAGTTTCAAAAATGAAAAGAGCACTGAAGGAATACAGGATAGAAGGGATTTCTACTAATATTTCATTTCTCCTGAGTCTTCTTGAAAGTGAAGAATTTAAAAGAGGAGAATATCATACTCAGTTCATAGAAAAAGAATTTCTAAACAGGCATTTAAAAACAACGCCAGATGGTGAGCTAAAGACAGCCGTATCACTGGCTGCCGCTTTATTTAAGGAAAATAAAAAACCGAAAATTAAATTGAATACCGGAGTTAACGGTCATGTTAAAAGCAACTGGGTAAACAAAAGATTCGAAAATTACAGATGAAAAAATATTTTATTAAACAAGAAAGTTCTGATAAAACAGACGAAGTCAAAATTCATTCGGATAAGAATGCATCTTTAAATGAACGGGAGTTTCAGTATGAATGTAAATTCATAAATGAGAATACAATGATCTTGCGCATTAATAATGAAAATTATTTTCTGTCAGTAAGTGAAAACGAAGAAAGCAATTTACTCGACATTAATATTGAATCGAAAATATATAAAGTCAGCTGCAGGAGCGAACTTGAAATGATGATTGACAAAATGTCCGGAAATAAAACGGGAAGTAAAATCAGGAAGGAAATTCATTCCCCAATGCCCGGCATAATAAAATCAATAAATGTAAAAGAAGGTGAAAGAATAAATAAAGGCGACGTGATCATGGTGCTCGAAGCTATGAAAATGGAAAACGAAATCAAGGCATCGCGGGAGTGCGTTATAAAAAAATTAAATGTTGATGTAATGAGCTCGGTCGAGAAGAATGAATTGCTCATAATCTTAGAATAGTTATTAAATAATATTTCATAAATAATTTTCATGGGAATGTTTTTAGCATTTGCATCTTTGATTGCAGCAGTGGTGCCAATGTTTGTGTATCTCATTGTTATATGGTTCCTGGATAAATATGAAAGAGAGCCGTTCTGGCTTGTGCTGCTCAATTTTTTCTGGGGAGCGACGGGTGCAATCGCACTGGGAATTATAGGAAGTATTATTTTCCAGATTCCCCTGGATGACCTTATCCGTGTAGTATCGGATGATAATACAAGCAAGATTATGAATTTGTCCGGAGCAGTCATTACAGCTCCATTGGTTGAAGAATTTACCAAAGGAATATTTCTGGTATTAATGTCATTGAGTAAAAAATTCGACGGCGGCGTAGACGGAGCCGTACTCGGCGGCGCGATAGGGCTCGGTTTTGGAATGACTGAAAACTTCATGTACTTTCTTTCTTACGGGACTACACCTTCTTCATGGCTTATGATTGTCATTATCCGAACTCTTTTCTCCGCTGTGATGCATTGTCTCTCGACAGCTACATTTGGCGCATTCCTGGGATACGCAAAATTCAAGCCGCTCATATATAAAATTATTTTAATACCTACGGGATTTTTTATGGCGGTCTTCCTACACTTCTCATGGAATCTTTCTGTAAGTTTTGAAGGTACGACAATCTTCGGATTTCTTTTCCTTATATTGTATTTATTTGTAACGTTTGCAATTTTTCAGATATCTATTTATTTTGAAGGCAGGACAATCTTAAAAGAGCTTCAGGATGAAGCCAGCCTGGGTCTGATCCCTCCCGAGCATCTGAATTATATTCCTTATGTTTCCCGGAGGTTCAGGTATGGGTGGTGTCCTGAAGGTGTTGACCAGAAAAGTTACGTGAAGACAGCAACTACTCTTGCTCTTAGAAAGAATCAGTATAAAAATACAAAAGGGAATTTGCAGACAAGTTATCTCCGCGATATAGAAAATTTAAGATATAAGATTCAGATAATGTTTTATAATGCGAATCTCCGGTATCAAAACGCGAAGAACAATTGATGATGCATTCTGGATTTAAAATTTTATTGCGGGAAGTGTTTTAATTTTCATTATGTTTACAAAGGTCAGAAATTAATTTCTTAACACAAAATAATTCTTTCCGGCATTATGCATTAAGATATGTCATTATCCGATAAAATAATAAAGAATACTTTTTATTATATATTACTACAGCTTTCCGGTTTCTTATTTCCTATAATTCTGACTCCCTTTATAATTTCAAAAATCGGCGAAGTACAGTTCGGGATATATGCGCTGGTACTGGGTTTCATAGGAATGTTCAGTTTATTTGACCTTAGCATTTCATCTTCATTCATAGTATTTATTTCAAAGTATTATGTGAAAAAGGATTTCATAAATCTTAATAAATATTTTAATACCGGTTTATTCTTTTATCTTTTATTCTCGCTTCTTATAGTCCTCCCGGCATATTTTTTTGCAAAACCGCTGCTCTCGCTCCTCAAGATTCCCCCGGAGCTTTTTGAAACCTCGGTGAAAGTTTATTACATAGGTCTGCTGGTGTTCTTCGTTACAAGCGCGTTTACAATTTTTTCTTCGGTACTGATAAGCCTGCAGAAAATGTATGTCACGAGTGCAGCAGGAATCTTCATCGGTCTGTTTAATCTGATTGCAACGGTAATAATTTTAAACAACGGTTTGGGGCTCGAAGGAATTCTGTGGATACAGCTTATTTGCGCCGTAATGACAAATCTTATCATAATAATTTATTCAAAAAAATCTTTGCCC
>JBBRTN010000123.1:0-5941 GCA_038244395.1 Ignavibacteria bacterium | reverse complement strand
ATTTCCTTTATCATAAATTTTTTTTAAAATGTTATAAACTATAAACTCGTCAAATCTTAATTTATTCTTATTCAAAATCATAAACACCAATAGTATTCATCACACACTTCAGAAGAAACAAATTTTATACTTTTACAGGGTTTGGCTTTTCCGGATTAAGTTTAAAATCCTGAATTGCTTTTTCAACTTCACAGGGCTTAATTTTATTTTCTTTAGACAATGCATATAATGCAGCCACTGCAATATATCTGTGGTCAACTTCAAAAAAATCCCTGAGCTGATATCTTCCGTCACTTCTGCCGAAACCGTCTGTACCGAGGAAATAGAATTCACCCGGACTCCATTTTGTAATTGTTGCCGGCAGCGCTTTAATATAATCAGAAGCGGCGATGAAAACTCCGGTTTCATTTTCGAGGACTTTACTTATATATGGAGTAATCTTTTTTTCGGGATTGAGCATGTTTTCTCTTTCGGCTGCTGTCGCGTCCATATACAGTTCCTTAAAGCTCGTAACACTCCATACATCAGCAGAGACATTGTATTTCTCTTCGAGAATTTTTGCCGCTTTGATAGATTCATTTAAAATGGTTCCGCTGCCAAGAAGATGAGCCTTCAATTTTGACTTCTTGTTTTTCGAACCCGAATATTTGTAAATCCCTTTGAGTATTCCTTCTTCGACTCCTTCGGGCATTGGTGGCATTTTATAAGTCTCGTTCATTACAGTTATGTAATAAAAAATATCTTCTTGTTTCTCATACATTCTGTGCATTCCGTCTTTAATAATGACTGCAAGCTCATAAGCAAAAGTAGGGTCATAACATTTCAGATTAGGTACAGGCAATGCAAGGATGTGACTGTTTCCGTCCTGATGCTGAAGGCCTTCCCCGCTGAGCGTTGTCCTTCCTGCCGTTCCTCCGACAAGGAAGCCTCTTGTCCTGCAATCAGCTGCTGCCCAGATCAGGTCACCGATTCTCTGAAACCCAAACATGGAATAAAAAATAAAAAACGGGACCATATTTATTCCGTGAGTTGCGTAGCTTGTTCCCGCTGCAATGAATGAAGATACAGAGCCGGCTTCAGTAATTCCTTCTTCCAGTATCTGTCCTTTTTTTTCTTCTTTGTAATAGAGAAGGCTTCCTTTATCCACCGGATCATACAATTGTCCTGAATGAGAATATATTCCGACCATTCTGAATAATGATTCCATTCCGAATGTCCTGGCTTCATCAGGTACTATTGGCACTATGTTTCTGCCTATCTCCTTATCTTTTAAAAGTTTTGTGAGCAAATGAACAAACACCATCGTAGTAGCTGCTTCCCTTTCTCCGTTTCCTTTATAAAATTCACTGAACAATTCATCACCGGGGATTTTTAAAGGAGGAGCAGAATCTCCGTCTCTTTTTGGAATAAATCCACCAAGTTCTTTTCTTCTCTGCATCAGATATTTTATTTCTTCACTGTCTTCCGACGGCTTGTAAAAAGGAGCGTCAGCGACTTCTTCATCTGAAATTGGAATACCAAACCTGCTCCTGAATATTCTTAATTCCTGTTCATTCAATTTCTTCTGCTGATGAGTGATATTTTTTCCTTCTCCGGCTTCACCAAGTCCGTATCCTTTTATTGTGTGTGCAAGAATTACTGTCGGCGAGCCTTTATGAATGAATGCTTCTTTATATGCCGCGAAAACTTTTGCGGGATCGTGACCTCCGCGCTTTAGCCTGAATAACTGTTCATCTGAATAATTACTTACCATTTCCTTTAACCGCGGGTCAGTGCCGAAGAAATCTTTACGGATAACATCTCCGCCTGAAACAGTATACTTCTGAAACTGACCGTCAACTACTTCATCCATTCTCTCTACCAGCAATCCGTCATCATCCTTTGCAAGAAGCGGATCCCAGTCACCTCCCCATATCACTTTTATTACATTCCACCCTGCGCCTCTGAATATAGCTTCAAGCTCCTGTATGATTTTTCCGTTTCCTCTTACGGGTCCGTCAAGCCGTTGAAGATTACAGTTGATGACAAAGATCAGGTTGTCTAATTTTTCTCTGGATGCAAGAGTGATAGCCCCGAGTGATTCCGGCTCATCTGTTTCTCCGTCGCCAAGGAAAGCCCAGATTTTTTGTTCCGATGTATCCTTAATTCCCCGGTCCTCAAGATACCTGTTGAATCTCGCCTGGTATATAGACATTATCGGCGCAAGCCCCATTGATACAGTAGGGTATTCCCAGAATCTCGGCATCAGCCATGGATGAGGATAAGATGATAATCCTCTGTCAGACGATAATTCTCTCCGGAAATTTTTCAGATCATCTTCGGAAATTCTTCCTTCAAGCATTGCACGTGCATAAATGCCGGGTGCAGCATGTCCCTGAAAATAAATTATGTCGCCTCCGCTCGGGTCATTCTTTCCGCGGAAAAAATGATTAAAGCCAACTTCATATAAAGTTGCCGCTGAAGCATATGTAGAAATGTGACCTCCAATTCCGCTTAGTTCACGATTAGCGCGGACAACCATTGCCATTGCATTCCATCTCAGTATACTTTTTATTCGCCTTTCAATTTCTCTGCTTCCGGGATAGACAGGCTGCTTATCAGCAGGTATGGTATTTATGTAGGGAGTGTTTGCAGTAAAAGGAATTTTAACTCCATGCTCCTGAGCATATATCTGTAATTTCCTCAGGAGTTCTGTCACTCTGCCCGGACCCTGAGTTTGCAAAATATATTCGAGTGATTCGAGCCATTCCTTATTTTCCAGCTCTTTTATTTCCTTATTGACTTCGTTACTCATTTTTGGTTAAGTATTTTTCTTATTCAAAAATACCTATTTGGAAAGAAAGAATAAGTTTAAAAATTTGACCATACGCGAAATTATACGTGTGACCGGGAACGCTTAAGTTATTTTTGCGGGAAACTCAATGCTGAAAAAAATTTAGAAGAAATTTCTCTGATGTTTTACTTTATTGAGAAGCTCATGTTAACAACTGAAGTTACTGTTTTTTCCAATGAAGAAGTATTATTAATCCCGTAATCCGAAACTTCAGTTGAGTTCTTTGCATTGACCTGCATTACTCCCATACGGGACGAACGGACTTCACCGATATTGTTGTCTGTACTTTCTGCAATCTGTTCAGCTCTGTCTTTGGCATCTTTTGAAGCCCTTCCTATCATCTGGATTTTTAAATCACCGAGTTTTGTGTATAAGAATTCCGGAGTAGGCGAAGTGATCTCGACGCCTTCATTGATAAGCTCGGTTGCTTCACGGGACAGATTATCAATTTTATTAACATCATTTGATTCAATTGAAACATCCTGTGATAATCTGTAGCCGGAAATCTGATTAGTCGGTATTCCCCTGCTGTCTTCTATGTACAGATTAGTCGTGTTTATTGAAGACATTATAATTTTATTTTGTGGAAATCCTTTGGATAAAAGATAGGTGTTAACTTTATCCTTTCCGGCTCTGAGCTTTGAATAAGCCTCAGGCAGTGTTCCTGATTCGGCGGTAAATGTGCCTCTCCAGATTGCTAAATCAGATATAATGTTTTCCGATGCGGAGCCTGTCACATTAATTGTTACGCTGCTTCTTGAAACATACTTCCATGTGGAGGAAATAATCCATGCGCCTATTATAAATCCGACCGCTAAAATTATTGCAAGGATCGTGAAATTAGATTTATTAATGTAGTTTGTATTGTTCATAAAATTTTTTTCTTAAACTATCATTTTAAATCCGAAATTTCAACCGACAATAAATGTAAAAAAATAATTACACGTAAAAATTTCCCGGCTGATTTTAAAATTTACACGAACAGTCTGTATTTGTTTAACATTATTCTTAAACTAAATTGATTTATAAATACTATTTTCCTAACTTGCCATACCTCAAACGCTACATAAATATTTCTCAATGTCGGACCTTAAAATCTTTGCAGGCAGGTTTTCCAATTACCTGGGAAAGAAAATTGCACACAACTTAAAAAAGAAGCTCGGCAAATGCTCGATACAAACTTTTTCCGACGGTGAGATATGGGTAAAGTATAATGAAAACATTCGTGGCTGCGATGTATTTATTATACAGTCAACAATTCCTCCATCGGATAATCTTATGGAGCTTCTTATAATGATCGACGCAGCGAAGAGAGCGTCCGCGACAAGAGTGACAGCTGTCATTCCGTATTTTGGCTACGCGAGGCAGGACAGAAAAGACCAGCCAAGAGTTTCCATTACGGCAAAGTTAGTTGCAAATCTTATAACCGAAGCGGGAGCTGACAGGGTTATCACAATGGACCTGCACGCTTCACAGCTTCAGGGATTTTTTGATATTCCTGTAGACCATCTGTACGGCTCTGCAATATTTATGAAAAAATTCAGGCAAATGAAAATTCCGAACCTTGCCGTTGCATCACCTGATGTTGGCGGAATAAAAATGGCGCGGGCTTACGCTAAGAGATTGCATTCGGATCTGATTTTAATTGACAAAAGAAGACCGAAGCCGAATGTAGCAGAGGTTATGAATATCATAGGAGAAGTAAAGGCAAAGAATATACTGATTATTGATGACCTGATTGATACCGGAGGTACTTTTGTCAATGCAGTAAACGCATTAAAGGAAGAAGACGCAAAAGATATTTACGGTGCATGCACTCACGCTGTTTTTTCAGGAGAATCTCTTGAGAGAATAAATAAATCCCCTCTTACAAAATTATTTGTTGCCGACACACTTCCAATGACACATACTTCACCTAAAATAGAGGTGGTATCCGTCTCAGCTCTTTTTGCCGAATCAATCTGGCGGACAAACAAAAATAAATCCATAAGCTCGCTGTTTGACGTTGATAAAGGAGATTGAATTGAAAGCAATCAATCATATTCCTATTTTACAGTAAAGAAATTTTAAAAGTAAAAACAAATTAAAATGAGCGTAGATATTGTAATGCCGAAGATGGGCGAATCTATAATGGAAGGTACAATTCTTAAGTGGCATAAGAAGCCCGGAGATAAAATTAATGTCGATGAAACGATACTTGAAATTTCCACTGATAAGGTAGATACTGAAGTTCCTTCCCCTGAATCAGGAACAGTATCCGAATTGCTTTACAAGGAAGGTGATGTAGTCGAAGTAGGTCAGGTAATTGCCAAGCTTGAAACAAACGGATCCTCAGCGCAAACTCCGAACAAGCCAGAAGAAAAAGCACCTGAAATAAAAACTGTAACTGAACCGGTTATAAAAGATGAAGCAAGAGAGATTTCAAAGCCGGCAGAAAATGTTTCATCCGGTACTGTCAGTTCGGATGAGTCAGATTATACGATTAATTCAAATGATACAAATGGAAACGGTGAAGGAAAGTTTTATTCTCCTCTGGTTCTTAACATTGCACAGAAAGAAGGAAGAGGTTTTGCCGAGCTTTCAAAAATTAACGGAACAGGAGTAGGCGGAAGGGTTTCAAAGAAAGATATTTTAGCTTACCTTAAAGACAGAACTTCCATGCCTGCAGAGGTTCGCAAGCCGGAAGAAAAGAAAATTCCTGCAGCCGAAGGAACAACTCCTCAAACTCAAAGAACTATTGAACCGCCGAAACAAAAGATTGATTATAATGAAGACGGTCTTTCTGTTATGGAGTTTGACAATATCCGTCAGAAGATGGCCGAGCATATGATTATGTCAAAAAGAATTTCTCCTCATGTACAGGCAATAGCAGAATGCGACCTTACTAATGTAGATAAGCGCAGACTTGAAATGAAAGATGAATTCGAACAGAAGGAAGGATTTAAACTTACATACATGCCTTTCATCTGTGAAGCAGTAGTAAAAGCTTTGAAAGACTTCCCTCTTGTAAATTCGATAATAGATGATTCTTCAGTTCCTTATAAAGCGATTACACGAAATTCTATAAACGTTGGAATTGCAGTTGCCATGGACAATGGTGGTCTGATT
>JBBRTN010000122.1:0-5960 GCA_038244395.1 Ignavibacteria bacterium | reverse complement strand
TATAAAAAAATTGCATTTATAAATAGAAAAGTATAATTTGTTAAAAATGAAAGTTAACCAAACTCCAAAAATTTAAATTTAATAATCATATTGATTGCTACTTCTGCTATATAAACTTGAAATTTTAATTCGGTTAAATATGGTAGCAACATTAAAAAATCATCCCCGCTTAAATAATTCACAATTGAAGAGAACAAATCTAAAAAAAATATTTCTTATAACTAAAAATAAATCGAAAGGGAATTTCTAAATGAAAAAATTATTTTTCTTTTTTCCTGTTATGATTCTGTGCTATTTTATTATGACAGGACAAAATTCTACAAGGATAGCAAGTGAAGACAGTCCTCGGTGGAATACTGACCCGAGAACGTCTATAGGTTTATATCCGGCGGGTGAATATAATTCATTGCCTCAGACTGATAACTTTACGCCGTTTTCAACTGAGAACAGGATTATTACAACTCCTATGGGTACATTTTCTGTAACTCCGAATATAAGAGTTCACCCGAGTGCGGGAACACAGAGTGAAGTACCGATTGTCAGGCACCCGACAAATGCCTTAATAATGATGGGTTCGGCTAATACATTCAGAGGCGGAAGTACATTCAGCACAGGCGTTTATGTCACTACAGATGGCGGTTTGAGCTGGTATGGAAGCGATACTTTAAATAACGGAGGATTCAATTCGGGCGATCCGGGACCAATGATAGACAAAGACGGAAGATTTCTTATGTCTTATATAACAACATCATTTTCATTGGGTGCGAGTTTTTCGACAAATAACGGAATCAACTGGGCTCCGACAGTTTCATTTCCCGGAGCAACAACAAGCGCAGATAAAAATTTATCAGGAACAGATGATGCTCCGTCGAGTCCATTCTACGGAAGAAGTTATACTGTATATACTGAATTCGGCGGCACTTATGTAAACAGGATAGTATTGTCTTATACAACAAACGGAGGAACAACCTGGTCAACAGTAGCTCCTGTAAGTCCTGTTCCATCTTCAGGTCACCATCATCAGGGATGCGATGTAAGAGTTGGTCCTAACGGTGAAGTATATGTTGTATGGGCAAACTGCACGACCAACGGACAGAACTCAACTGAAGATTCTTTGGGTTTTGCGAAATCAACTGACGGCGGAGTAAACTGGGCAGTAACAACAAATCATGCAGATAATATGAATGGTGTCAGAAGTTCTAATTTATTTAACGGAATAAGATCCGCAGGATTTCCAAGAATAGATGTTGACAGAAGCGGCGGTGCAAGAAACGGATGGATTTATGTAGTAGCAGCTGAAAAAAATATTGCTCCTGCAACAGACGTTAGTGATGCCATACTTCACCGTTCGACTGACGGAGGAGTTACATGGAGTGCGAGCAGAATCAATCAAGACACTCCGGGTAACGGAAAGTTTCAGTATGTACCTGCTGTCAAAGTAGATGAAGGCGGCGGCATTAATGTTGTATACAGTGATACAAGAAATACACCTACAAATGATTCTGCTGAAACTTATATGTCACGTTCTTTAGACGGCGGAAATACCTGGACAGATGTTCTCGTATCTGACCACAAAGCAAAGCCAAAACCAATTTCAGGATTAGCGGGCGGTTATCAGGGCGATTATATAGGCATTACAGCAGGAAACGGAAAAGCATGGCCATACTGGGCAGATGATATTACCGGAAGTTACCAGGCATGGACTGCGGGAGTTATTATATCAACATTTCCTTTGAATGCATTTAATTTAAATTCGCCTGCGCCCGGAGCACGAATTCAGACATTACCAAACAATACAATAAATTATAATTTTACATGGGATACGTCGGCATCGACTGCTTCTTATAAATGGATATTCGGAAGTCCGACAACTTCCCCGAGAAAAATTACTCTTCAGCCGACAGGAAATTCTTTAAATGTTTCCGGAGGTCAGCTTGATAATTTGCTAGCAGGCTTAGGATTAGCGCAGGGAGATTCATTGGTAGGTCAATGGGACGTATGGGCATTCCGAAACAATCAGGCCAATGATTCAATAAGCGCAATAAACGGACCGAGAGCAATTACATTAAAAAGAGGAAAGCCGTTACTCACAGCTTTCAATCTGGTTTCTCCTCCGAACAACACAACACTTTTTACTTTGATTTCAAATACCACTCCTGTCAATATCAACTGGACTAAGTCAGGCGAAGCTGTAAAATACAAATGGCTTTTTGCGAGACCAAACTTTTCAACACAGGCAAATGTTAAAATCAGCGTTCAGTCCAATAACGGAGGATTTGATTCGCTATTGACAGTGAGGAATTCTCAGCTTGATTCTTTGCTAGCAGGAATAGGAGTTGGTGTAGGTGATTCCGCTATTGGTCAATGGAGAGTCTACGGATACAGCGCGAACGATTCGCTTTCATCCATCGAGACAAACAACTTAACATTAAGAAGAGGAATACCACCAACAGTAACAACATCTCTTGATTCGATTACCGTAAATCTTCCCACGGGAAATAATACAACAACGAGAAACTTTATAATAGGAAACACAGGACAATTTGATCTTAACTGGAATATAAGCGAGTCGTCAGCAACATTGGATAACTTAAAGACAAAACAAATATTCACCGAACAGCAAATAAATGAGATGGGCAACCAACCTAAAGGCGCACCTGATACTTATCACGGGCAAGAAGTGACTGATGCTCAGGGTGGACCTGATGCAGGCGGATACAGATGGATAGACAGTGATGAACCGGGCGGACCTTTATTTAACTGGGTAGATATCTCGGGGACAGGAACTCCCATCACTGTATGGCCAAACGGAACAGGTGATGATGGCTCTATAGTAGTACCATTGCCGTTTACATTCAGTTATTACGGAACAGATTACAGTCAGCTTAAAATTGTTACAAACGGCTGGGTCGGCTTTGATGTGGCTTCAATAAATACCGCTTACCTTAATTCAACAATCCCTTCTGTTGCGGAACCAAACAATGTATTGTATCCTTTCTGGGATGACCTTGATACAAGAACTACTGGTGCCGTTTATTATTTCAATGATGCAGCTAACAACAGATTTATAGTTGAGTGGAAGGATGTTCCTCATTACAGTACCGGCGAGCCTTATACATTTGAAGTAATGATTTACAATGATGGCAGAGTATTTTATCAGTATTTGAATATGACAGCTAGTTTATTGAATTCATGTACCATTGGTAATGAAAATACAGGAGGAACTACTGGTTTGCAGGTAGTATTTAACAGCGCATACCTTCATGATAATCTTGCAATAAAAATTGAAAAAGGACTTGCATGGTTAGATGAAAACCCGAGCACCGGAACGATTACTCCGGGCGGAAATCAAAACGTGACTGTTACATTTAATTCAACCGGTCTTACTCTTGGATCATATACAGGAATTATGAGAGTCAACAGTAATGATCCTGTAAGACCTACAAAAGATGTAAGAGTTACCTTAAATGTTGGACAGGTAGGAATACAAAATTCTGTTACAGGAATTCCATCTGAATATGAATTGAAACAAAACTATCCGAATCCATTTAACCCGGCGACTAAAATCAGTTTTTCAATTCCAAAAGAATCATTTGTAACATTGAAAATCTATGATGTTCTCGGAAAGGAAGTTGCAAGGATTGTAAATGAGAGCAAACTACCCGGATATTATGACGTTAATTTTAATGCTTCAAATTTTGCCAGCGGAATTTATTTCTACAAACTCGAAGCAGGTGGCTTTGAAGTAACAAAGAGAATGATGTTACTTAAATAATTTACATGAAATAAATCTTTAAAATATAAACAGGGGAGGCAGTCGTATTGTCTCCCCTTTCTTTTAAACATTCTCTAAAAAATCAATGTATGAAGAAATTTTTTTTACTGTTTACAATTTTTATTTCCTGTTATTCAATTTTCACGGGACTAAAGGCTAAGGGCTCGGGTGATAATCGCAGCGGGTCATTGCAGGTATATTTCAACCCGCTTACTCCCGGACCTTCAATAAATTATGTTCCTCTCGTTAATACGGAAAACCTTATCGGACCTTATGTTATTAACGCAACTATCACACCCGCCGGAAGCGGACTTGTAACCGGCAGGACAAAGGTATACTGGGGAAGAAATACAATTAACGACAGTATTACAATGACAAATAGTTCGGGCAATAACTGGACGGCAAGCATTCCGGGGAATGGTTTGCAGGCGCAGTACAGATACTATATTTACACTATAGATTCTTTGGGAAGAAGCTCCACTGCCCCGTTAAACGCTCCACCTTTTTATTATTTCTTTTTTGCTTTTTTGGATACGACAAACCCTATTATCACATACATCCCTCTGTCAAATCAGCCAATGTCTTCATGGCCGTCAACAGTAACATGTGCAGCAACGGATAATATCGGACTGGATTCGGTATGGGTGAAATGGTATAAGAACTCCGGTGTGAATACAAAAGAATTCAGGCTGTTGAATACTAACGGAAATATTTATGCGGCTGATTTTAATTCACTGAATTCAGACGTAGTCGTCGGTGACTCAATATTCTATAAAATATTTGCACAGGATAACTCAACATTTCATAACAGGGATTCCACTCAGCTGAATAAATTCAGTATATTACCTACTTTTTTGTGTGAAGGATTCACCTCTGTAATATTTCCTCCGTTAAACTGGAGCCTGGATTTTTCCGGGGATTTGTTTTGGAGCAGAGCGAACGAGAGCAGTTACGGGATTGGAAATGGTTCAGCAGTATTTGATTTTTTTGATGCTCAACCGGGAACCACACAATCGATGATAACGCTTACGTTTTCAAATTCTGTTGCTGGAGATTCACTGAAGTTTGATAATGCTTATCAGACTTATGTTGATGAAGTTGACCGGCTTGAAATTCTGACATCAACCAACGGAGGATCAAACTATACTTCATTAATAATACTGGATGGTGGAGTTTCCGGTCCGCTGGTTACGGCGCCGCCTTCACTGGATCCGTTTTCGCCCGCGGCAAATCAGTGGGCTACGAAGAAATTTTCTTTACCGGTTGGCACTAACAAAATAAACTTTAAAGCTATCAGCGCTTATGGAAATAATTTATTTCTTGACAGCATATGTATAATCAACGGTACAGTGGGAATTTCCCATCTGGTCAGCGGACTTGTCCCGGTGAATTTTTCTTTATTACAAAACTATCCAAACCCTTTTAATCCCGTTACAAAAATAAATTACGAGCTGCCCAAATCAAACTTTGTTTCTTTAAAAATATTTAATGTATTGGGAAAGGAAGTTGCTACTCTTGTAAATGAAAAACAGAATGCCGGAAAATATTCCGTGAATTTTAATGCAGCCGGCTTTCCGAGCGGAGTTTATTTTTACAAGTTACAATCAGGAGAGTTTGAAGATGTGAAGAGGATGGTTTTGATTAAATAAAAATTAATAGACTAAATATTGATTTGAGTTAATCTGAACTAATTATTGATTGTAATTGATTGTGATTTAGAGTAATGAAATTATTTATGAAAAAAGTACTGGCAATTGTCGGTCCTACTGCATCCGGAAAAACGAAGCTGTCCGTGGAAGTTGCGCTGAAATTAAACGGAGAAATTATTTCCGCAGACTCCCGCCAGGTTTACAAACATATACCTATCGCAGCATCACATCCGTCCGCTGATGAATTAAAAAAAGTAAGGCATTATTTTATTAATGAAAAGGAACCGGAGGAAGAATTTAATGCCGGTGAATTCGGGAAAATGGGAAGAGAAATTATTGATAACATTTTTTCAAGAGAGAAGCAGCCTGTGATCACGGGAGGAAGCGGATTATACATTCGTTCACTTATAGACGGATTTTTTGAAGGAGAAATAAAATCAAAGGAAATCAGAGACAGACTTAATGAACAATTGAAATCCAGAGGAAACGAATATTTGTATGATGAACTTATGAAGGCGGATCAGGCGTCTGCATTA
>JBBRTN010000121.1:0-6051 GCA_038244395.1 Ignavibacteria bacterium | reverse complement strand
TTGCCGACCCTCCTTATATGCTTTCAAATGACGGCTTCACTTGTGAAAACGGAAGAATGGTCTCAGTAAATAAAGGGAAGTGGGACAAGAGTAAGGGATTTGAAGAAGATCTTAAATTTCATGAAATTTGGATTTCAGAATAACGAGGAATATATAATCAAATATTTTTATGAAGCAATATGAAGCAGTAATTCAAGCATTAGAAAAGTTAGGAGGGATAGGAACTTTAGGACAATTGAATCAAGAGACAATGAAGATTAAAAATTGTGCATGGAATACTAAAACACCATTCGCAAGCATAAGAAGAATTGTGCAAACAAATAAAGATATTTATAAGATAAAACCTGGATTGTATGCTTTGGAAAGATATCGGAATGAATTAGAACATAAAGGGATATTTCAAGAAACAAATGAAAATAAAAATTCCAATGAAATATTAGAATTCAATCACTATTACTATCAAGGATTACTATTAACAATTGGTAAAATGAAGGGACTAAAAACATTTTCGCCAAACCAAGATAAGAATAAAAAATATTTAGAACTGAAACTAAATGATTTAAGAACTTTGGAAACCATTCCAGTTTTTAGTTTTCCAAATCTTGTAAAAAGAAGTTCAACTATTGATGTAATTTGGTTTAATGAAAGAGAAATGCCTCATTCATTTTTTGAAGTAGAGCATAAAACTGACATCCAAAACTCGCTTTTAAAGTTTAATGATTTGAGAGATTTTTATACAAGAATGATAATCGTTTCTGATGGTTCAAGAAAATCAGAATTCAATTCCAAGATGAAATACTCTTCCTTTAAAGATCTTCTACATTATAAAAGAGTAGCTTTTCTGGATTATGAAGAACTTAACAAACAATATGAAAATCTTCTAATACAGCAAAAATTTGAATTAATATTATGAATAAAATTAATGTGCCTAGATTTTTAGCAAAGGAAATTTTAGAATTAAGCCAATACTTTGACGACAATAAATTGATTTTAGTTTGTAAAGGATATGATGAAGATTTTATATACTATACCGGACTTTATTGGGAAGACGATAAGGATTTGGATTTATTTGATGAAACTTATTCGGATTTTCAACTATGGCACAATTTAAAGAACTGAATTTTTTATTTAGAAATATAGTTCTTGAGGCAAACGCAAAAATAGATAAAGTTAAATCAATCTCCCGTGCATTTTTATGCAAAACAAATCTAATCAAAGAAATTTTAAAAAACTCTAACTTTGAAGCCTATTTTCAAAGAGCTCAAAACACTAGCACATTATTTACAACTCCATTAAACTCTTCCTAACCCATAATACTGTCACTTCTGCTTCAAAGAATTCAATTTTCGAATCGATATAGTATTGATATACAAAAATATTATCGATAAATTATTAGTAGAAAAAAAAATAATTATGACAACAGTTACAGTTTCCTCTAAATATCAGGTTGTGATTCCCAAAGAAATAAGGAAAAAATTTAAAATAAAACCCGGACAAAAATTTCAGATATTACAGCAAGGCAATAAGCTGGAATTTCTCCCTCTCCAAAACATAAAAGAAGCCAGAGGGTTTTTAAAAGGCATGAACATTGAGATAAAAAGAGAAAGGGATAGAATTTGAATTTGGTAGATTCTTCCGGATGGCTGGAATATTTTACAGACGGGAAAAATGCAAAAGTCTTTGCTCCCATAATTGAAAAGACAGATGAATTAATTGTATCGGTGATAAATATTTATGAAGTTTATAAGAAAATAATTACCGAAACAAATGAGGCATCTGCTCTTCAGGCAATTGGGTTGATGCATCAATCGAAAGTTATGGACGTTAACTTTTCAATAGCATTAGAAGCTTCTAAAATAAGTTATAATCTGAAAATACCTATGGCTGACAGTATTATTTATGTAACCGGTAAATTAAATGATGCTATAGTATGGACTCAGGATTATGACTTCAAAAATCTTGACGGTGTAAAATTTATTAAAAAAAATTAATTTCAAAACACAAGCACATTATTTATAACTCTTTTAAATTCATCCTTACTCATAATGCTGTCGCATCCCGCTTCGAAGATTTCATTCCTGTTGACAGAATCCGAATAAAGTAAAATTATTTTCTTATTCTTCGAACCGGTATCATTTCTGATTTCTCTGATCAGTTTCACCGGGTCAATATTTTTCGAGTCGTTATCAATGATTATTAAATTCACATTGACAGCTTTTGAATTTTTAATGACAGATTCATAACCGTCAGTTTCCTCAATGCTCACCTGCGCATTAAGCTTTGTCAGGGTAAGCGCGGAAATTTTTACGGCTTCACTAAGAATTTTATCGGACGAAACAAGTAATATTTTTTTAGTATTAATTTGTGCTCATAGTTTGAATTGATAAAAGTAAAAAATCATAGTAACTTGACTAAAAATTTTTACAAAAAATATGCCTAAAATCATTGTAGACAATCAGGAAGTCGAATTCTCACAGGGACAAACTATTCTACAGGCAGCGCTCAATGCAGGAATCGAGATTCCTCATTTCTGCTGGCACCCGGCTCTTTCTGTAGCAGGTAACTGCAGAATATGTCTTGTAGAAGTGGAGAAGATGCCAAAGCTTCAGATTGCCTGCGCAACTCCTGCCGCCGAAGGAATGATCGTTCATACCAAATCTGAAAAAACTATTCATGCTGAAAATGCAGTGATGGAATTTTTACTCATAAATCATCCGCTTGACTGTCCTATCTGCGATGAAGCCGGTGAATGCAAGCTGCAGGATTATGCCTACAGTTATGGCGTCGGGATTTCACGATTCGATGAACTCAAAACGGAAAAAGACAAGCGCGTTACTTTAGGACCTAACGTAATGTTTGACCAGGAGAGATGTATCAGCTGTTCGAGATGTATAAGATTTTGCGATGAGATTGCAAAGGAGCCACAGCTTACCTTCGTGAAGCGAAGTGACTCTGTCACGATAGAAACTTTTCCCGGCCAGGAGCTTGACAATCCGTACTCAATGAACGTAATCGAAATTTGTCCTGTCGGAGCTTTGACTTCGAGAGAATTCAGATTCAAATCACGTGTCTGGGAAATGTCTTTTACTGATACATTATGTCCCGGCTGCTCGAGAGGCTGTAATTCGATAATGGGAGTAAGGAATAATAAAATCCTGAGAATCGAACCCAGAGAAAATCTTGATGTAAACGACTACTGGCTTTGTGACTGGGGACGATTAAATACAATTAATTTTGTAAATGATGAAAAGCTAAGGATCACGTCTCCACAGCTCCGCCTCGACGAAAGCAATGCAGAGAACGAAGAATTGATAGATGTTAACTGGGATGAAGCAATATCAAAAGCTGTTTCCCATTTGAAAAATTATTCTGGTGATGAAATAATGTTTGCTGCATCTCCTTTCTCTACTTTGGAAGATAATTATGCTCTTAAAAAATTCGCAAAGGAAATTTTTAACAGTGAAAATATTTTTTACATTCCAAATATTGATGAAAGTTTCGGCGATGACTTATTAAGAAAGTCTGATAAGACGCCAAACTCAAACGGTCTAAAGCTCCTTGGCATCAGCGCTTATACAAATGAAGTAATCGATAAATTAAGTTCGGGAAAAGTAAAATTTCTTTATATTTTAAATGATGATGTAATGCGTCTCCCGGGCGCGGATGTATTTCTGAAAAATATTGAAGTCAGCATTCAGCAGATTTCCGGTCACAATAAGTATTCACAATCCGCAAATATAATTTTACCGACCGCAACATATGCCGAAATAAACGGAACATATATTAATTTTCAGAACAGGATTCAAAGGCTCAGACCTGCTGTAACAACACTTGAAGAGGAGAGACTGATTGGAGAATATTCCGTATCACGACTTGATAAGTTCGGAGCTCACAATGACAGATGGACACACGGAATGAAATTTAATGCAAGGCCCGGCTGGAAGATTCTCAAGTTGGTTGCAAAGGCGATGGGGCACGAGTTTGCTTTTGAAAATTCAGAAGAAGTATTCACAGAGCTTTGTTCGGCAATTCCTGGGATGAACGGCTATGATTACGATTCTGTCGGAAAGAACGGAATTGTCGTGGGAGAGAAGCCGCTTGTAACAGCTGAATAATTTTTAAATAAATACATTTTATGAAACTCATTGCACCTATAAATAAAAAAGTGTGATGAGTTTTTTTTATTTACAGGGATTATTTTTTAAAATCATGCTTAAAATTAAAAATCTAAGAAAAACGTTTTTAAATTCTAACAAGGAAAAGTTTGACATAATAAATATTCCGGAATTTTCACTCGAAGCAAATGAACAGCTTGCTATTTCCGGAGAAAGCGGCTCGGGAAAATCTACTTTTCTTAATTTGATCTCGGGAATTATTAATTCGGATTCGGGAGAAATATTTATAAACGGCACGGATGTCATAAACCTTTCCGGGGCAAAGCGGGATTTGTTCAGGGCAAAAAATATCGGATATATTTTTCAGACTTTTAATCTTCTTCAGGGTTTTACAGCGCTGGAAAATGTAATGCTCGGCATGATGTTTTCCGGAAATGCAAACCGGGAGAAATCGGTTCAGGCATTGAGTAAAGTAGGTTTGCGGGACAGATTAAATAACAAGCCCTCCGAACTTTCTGTGGGAGAGCAACAGAGAGTCGCGATTGCAAGGGCTATTGTTAATTCACGGAAGATTATTCTGGCGGATGAACCTACTGCGAATCTTGACAGCAGGAATTCTGATCTTGTGATAGATCTGATAAAAGATTTATGTACTCAGGAAAAAATAGCTTTACTGCTGGTGTCTCATGAGAAGGATGTTATCTCAAAAATTCCGAATGTAAAAAATTTTTCTGAAATTAATTTTATAAAATAAACCCGTAGCATCTATAAAATGAAAATAACATATTTTAATTCATGCTATTCCGTATTTACCAATAAGACCAATCTAAACAGTCTTACAATCATATTATCTAACGAATGAGCATTCTGAAAATAGTATATAAGAATTTATTACAGAGAAGCCTTGCAACTGTACTAACTGTGTTTTCAATAGCTATCGGCGTATGCTTAGTCGTTGCAATATTTATTCTGAGGCAGGAGAGTGAAGATGCTTTTAATCAAACAGCCACCGGCTATGAGCTGATAGTCGGTCCGAAAGGAAGCTCACTTCAGCTGACGCTTAATACAGTTTATCAAATCGGAGTGCCGATACAGAACATGCCTTATGAAACATATGAACTTCTTAAAAATGATAAGCGTGTTAAGCTTGCAATCCCTTATGTGCTAGGAGATAACTTTAAGAACTTCAGATTGGTCGGGACATCCCCTGAGATATTCAGCAAATTTAATTATAAAAAAGGAGAGAAGTATAAGCTTGCCCTCGGAAATTACTTCTCAGGCGACTTTGAAGCTGTACTGGGAAATGAAACAGCGCGCAGGACAGGGCTGAAAACCGGTGATACTTTTGCCGGCTCGCACGGAGTAGAGTCTTTTGAAGGAGCTGAAACACATGACGAGTTTAAATTTAAAGTTACAGGAATACTTGAGAAAACATTTACTCCCATTGACAGGGTAATTTTTGTTTCTATGAACTCTGTATGGAAAATTCATCATCAGGAAGGGAAAGACATTACGGAAAATAAAAGTGACAGTACAGCTAAAGCCGACAGCAATAAATACAAAAGCATAACTTCTATATTAGTAAGTTTAAAAAATCCTGTGTATTTTGATTTACTCAGGAGACAGATTAATGAAAATAAGTACGACGGAATAAATGCGCAAGCCGTATTACCGGTTCTTGAAATTAAGCAATTGTTTGATATTATCGGAAATATAAATTCCATACTGCTGGTAATTGCTTATCTGGTAATCTTTGTTGCTGCGATCTCAGTCTTAGTTTCGCTTTATAATTCGATGAATGACCGCAAAAGAGACATAGCAATAATGCGGGCGCTTGGGGCGGGCAAATTTTTAATCCTGAAAATAATAATTTTCGAAGGAGCAATTATAAGTCTTGCCGGCGGAGTTATCGGAATTTTAGCAGGGCATGCCGTGA
>JBBRTN010000120.1:0-6055 GCA_038244395.1 Ignavibacteria bacterium | reverse complement strand
TTTCAGAATATTAATATCATTCTCATCTTTTGTATCAAGTATTCTCAGCGGATTCTTTTCGAATCTTCTCTGACTGTCTTTGGAGAGCTCCCCCAGATATTTTGAAAGGTATTCTTTCAGCCTGCCAATATAAATTTCTCTTTCTGCGAGTGTACCAATTGTATTAATTTTAATCACATAATTTTTTATATCAAATTTATTTAATATTGCAGCTGCAAGCGAAATCATTTCCACGTCAACAGAATAGTCGGGACTGCCGATAGCTTCCGCCCCGAACTGCGAGAATTCCCTGAAACGTCCTGCCTGCGGGCGTTCCCTCCGGAACATATTAGCGATGTAAAATAATTTTGCGACTGGGGATTCATTGAAAAGACTGTTTTCAAGGTAAGACCTGATAACGGACGCAGTCATTTCGGGTTTCAGAGTGAACTCGTCTTCGTTAAAAGAATACATTTCTTTTGATACTATATCAGTCTCTTCGCCTATTCCTCTTTTGAATAAGGATGTTTTTTCAAATGCTGGAGTCCGGATTTCCTTATAATTAAATTCCGAAAAAATTTCCCGTATCTTGTTTTCTAAAAAGGTTCTTTGAAAGGCTTTTCCGGGAAGTAAATCGTACGTACCTTTTGGCTTTTGAATTAACATTGGTGCAAAATAATTTTTTAATGTCATTAAAACTATGATTAAATGGAACTATGAATCTGATGTTGTCGATATTTTAAAGAATTTATTTCCAATTAATTTTAACATTTATTTTATTTAATTTGAATAAAAAATATATCAATGCTTCTAGTCATTATCATTATACTTTACTTTATCGTTGCGTCAATAGGTATTTATCTTTTTACAAAGCTCTATTCAAAGAAACCTGCCAAACTACAAATCGGAGTCATACACGGTATGCTGGGTTTGTTTGGAATTTCACTGCTGATTATTTATACTTCATTTCTGCCGGGTGATACTCCTTATATAAGCATATTGCTTTTCGTAGTTGCTTTCTTTTTCGGAGGCGGTATGTTTACAATGACCGCGCAGGGAAAGAAATTTCCAAAAGTAATTGCTTTTATTCATATTGCCATCGCCGTTACAGGGATTATTTTTTTGCTGATGTTCTGGATGAGATAAGGCATGTGCAGCGTTGACTTTCACTAAAATTGGAATTTAGTTTGCGATAAATAAGTTTTATATTGCATAATAATTTCAAATCAAAACAAAATTTCTCAAATAATTTATGACCAATTTTCAAAACCCGGACAGGTTTGTTAACAGGCATATCGGGCCTGATGAAAAAGAAACCAATGAGATGCTCGAAGTCGTGGGAGCTTCTTCGCTTGATGAACTTATCTCTGAAACAATCCCTCAGCAAATCAGAAATTCCACGGAGCTTAATCTGGATGAACCGCTAAGTGAATATGAATTTATTAAGAAGCTGAAGAAGACTGCAGAAAAGAACAAGGTGTTCAAATCTTATATCGGAATGGGATATTATCCGACAATTATACCTCAGGTAATCCAGAGAAATATACTGGAAAATCCGGGTTGGTATACTCAGTATACTCCTTACCAGGCGGAGATTTCACAGGGACGTCTCGAAGCGCTTCTTAATTTCCAGACAATGGTGAGTGATCTGACTGCGATGGATATTGCAAATGCATCTTTGCTCGATGAAGGTACAGCAGCAGCTGAGGCAATGCTTATGTTTTATCATTCGAGAAGCGGAAATAAAAAGGGTTCAAATACATTTTTTGTTTCGGAAGAATGTTTTCCGCAGACAATCGAAGTGGTAAAGACAAGAGCTACTCCTCTTGGAATTAACGTAGTGACAGGAGATCATACCGGTATGGAACTCACTGACGATATTTTCGGAATCTTAGTACAGTATCCTTCTGGAAACGGGGAGATATATAATTATAAAAATTTATTCGAAGAAGCTCACACAAAAGAAATCAATACTATAGTTGCAGCTGACCTTTTAAGTCTTACATTAATAACACCTCCGGGAGAATTCGGAGCTGACGCAGTAGTCGGGACTACACAGAGATTCGGTGTGCCGATGGGATACGGCGGACCTCATGCAGCATACTTTGCCACCAGAGATAAATTCAAAAGACAGATTCCGGGAAGAATAATCGGAGTCTCCGTTGATGTTCACGGGAACAGGGCTTACCGTATGGCATTACAGACACGCGAGCAGCACATTAAAAGAGAAAAGGCTACAAGCAACATCTGCACAGCGCAGGTCTTGCTTGCTGTAATGGCCGGGATGTATGCTGTTTATCACGGACCTGTATTGCTAAAAGCAATAGCTTCGAAAATTTACAGGCAGACGAGACTTCTCGACCTTGCTTTGGATCATCTCGGGTATAAGCAAACTAATAAAAATTATTTTGATACTTTAAAAGTAGAAGTCGGAAAAGATAAGAAGAATGTAAACGAAATCAAAAAGCTGGCAGAGGAAAAGAAAATAAATTTCAGATACTTTGATTATGCTGTGGGAATTTCACTGAGTGAAGTCACTGAAATGGAAGATGTTGAAGAAATAATTTCAATATTTGAAAAAGTACTTTCAAAAAAGAGTAAAGATTTAGATTTAGAAAAATTATCCGGCGAGACAGAATCAGCCTATCCCGACGAGTTCAGGAGAGAGAGTAATTATTTACTGCATCCGGTATTTAATACTCATCATTCTGAAACTGAACTTCTGCGCTACATGAAAAATCTTGAGAATAAGGATTTGTCATTAACTACTTCAATGATTCCGCTAGGTTCATGCACAATGAAATTAAATGCTACGGCTGAAATGGTTGGGCTATCATGGGATGAATTTGCAAATATGCATCCGTTCGTTCCTATAAAACAGGCGGAAGGATATATGGAAATTATAAATGAGCTTGCAAAAGATCTTTGCGAGATTACAGGATTTCCTGCAGTGTCACTGCAGCCAAATTCAGGAGCGCAGGGCGAATATGCAGGACTCATGGTGATTAGACAACATCATCTCAAGAGGGGAGACAAGAACCGTAATGTATGTTTGATACCGGCATCAGCACACGGGACAAACCCTGCCAGCGCTGTAATGGCGGGGATGAAGGTAGTAGTAGTGAGCAGTGATGCAAACGGAAACATAGATGTTGCAGATTTAAAACAGAAGGCGGAACAATACGGTGATAACTTAGCTGCGCTGATGGTTACATATCCATCGACTCACGGAATATATGAAGAGACGATTCAGGAAATATGTAAAATAATTCATGATGAAGGCGGGCAGGTTTATATGGACGGAGCGAATATGAATGCGCAGGTAGGACTGACAAGCCCGTTCATGATAGGTGCGGATGTTTGTCATCTGAATCTTCACAAAACATTTTGCATCCCTCACGGCGGCGGCGGTCCCGGCATGGGACCTATAGGAGTTGCCGAGCATTTAAAACCATTTTTACCCGGTCATCCTGTAATAAAAATCGGTGACAGGAATTCAATCACGGCTGTATCGGCGGCACCATGGGGAAGCCCGAGTATTCTTATTATTTCTTATGCATATATAAAAATGATGGGAGCAAAGGGATTGACTGATGCAACTAGAATTGCAATTCTCAATGCAAATTATCTTAAGGTAAAATTGAGTGAACATTATAAGACTTTATATTCGGGAAAGAACGGTAGGGTAGGGCATGAATTAATATTTGATATGAGAGAATTCAAAACTTCTGCGAAAATAGAAGTCGAAGACATTGCGAAGAGACTCATGGATTATAACTTCCACGCGCCGACAGTTTCGTTCCCCGTACCCGGGACTCTTATGGTAGAGCCGACTGAAAGCGAGACCAGGACGGAGCTCGACAGATTTTGTGAAGCAATGATTTCAATCAGGGAAGAGATAGGAGAAATAGAAACAGGTGAAGCTGACATTGCGGATAACGTTTTGAAAAATGCGCCTCACACTGCTCAAAGTATAGCATCTGATAACTGGAAGCATATCTATTCGAGAGAGAAAGCTGTATTTCCTATTTCATTCGGAGGGATAAATAAGTTCTGGCCAAGCGTAGGAAGAGTTGACAGCGCATATGGCGACAGGAACCTGGTCTGCAGCTGTAATCCTGTGAGCGATTATGCAGAAGCTGAAGTGTCTTAAGGTGAAGTAAAAGTTAATATGGAATATCTTTTTAACAGTCACAATTTTTTTAATCCATTTATTTTTTAATAAAGTAAATCATGGTTCAGACAAAACTCATCATTTGAATTCTTGAATCATTGAATCAAGGTTCAGCATGGTTCAGCAATCTTAAAAAAGTTTACATTTATAATTATCTAAATATTGATTATTTTAGGCGAATTTTAAAAACAAAAATAAAATATGTTATCAAAAGAAAAATTCATTGAAGAAGTAAATGCTACAATTGAAAAACAAAGTTTACTTAATCATCCTTTCTACCAAAAATGGAATGAAGGGAAACTTTCAATAGAAGAACTGAGAGAATATGCAAAACAATATTATCATTTTGTGAAACATTTTCCGAGATTTGTAAGCTGTGTTCATTCTAACTGTGATGATGTAAACACCCGCAGGATTCTTCTGGAAAACTTAGCAGATGAAGAAGGATTTAAAACCGGTATCGAAGATCATCCGGGTCTGTGGATTAATTTTGCGCAGAGCCTGGGCCTGACTGAAGCTGAAGTCAAGAGCGCAGAACCTTTGAGAGAGGTAGAGGATTTGGTTGACGGAATGTATGAGCTTGCCCGCTCACCGGAGTTTACACTCGGATTAGCGGCTCTTTATGCTTATGAATTCCAGGTTCCTGAAATTTCAAAAACTAAAATTGCAGGTCTTAAGAATTTTTACGGAATAGATTCTGAAAAAGCTATCGAATTTTTTAAAGTTCATGAAGAAGCCGATATATATCACTCGAGAGATGAAATGGAAATCATGAATAATACTAATACCTCGCTCGAAGACCAGAAGAGACTTATAAATACGGTTGATGAATCTGCAACTTTAATGTGGAATTTCCTGGACGGTGTTTATAATAATTACTGCAGAAATTAATTTTTATATTTAATTTTAAAATTGTATTTACTTTGACTTATGAGGGAATAATTCATCAGGAATTGTTCCCTCAATTTTTTATAAGGAGTTCATTAAAATGACCTTTACTGAATTTTTAAACTCAAATAAAATAATTGCCGTAGTCGGATTTTCGGACAATCATTTGCGCCCGAGCAACCGCATCGCAAGATATCTTAAGGGTAACGGATATAAAGTTTATGGTGTCAATCCTAAGTTTGATAATGAGCAGGTTGATGAAATAAGCTGTTATTCTAAGTTAAAGGAAATTCCTGAAAATGCAGATATCATAAATATCTTCAGGAGGTCTGAATTTGTTGAAGATCTGATGAAAGAAATTCTCGCCCTTAATTACAAACCAAATGTTATCTGGACCCAGATTGGAGTGATCAGCAGTGAGGCAAAGAAATTAGCAGAGTCAAACGGGATAAAATATATTGAGAACAAATGCATAATGGTGGAGCATGCAAAAATTTAATTATCTTATTTACTTATCTCAAAAATTTTAACAAACAGATTTAATGGCAGGGAAAAGCAGTAATAAAAAATTCATATACCAGGCATTATCATTTGCAATACCATTAATTGTTTACATTATTACACTTGCGCCGACAGTTACATTCATAGATTCAGGTGAGCTTGCAACTGTTGCGGCTAAGCTGGGAGTAGCTCATCCGACGGGCTATCCCTTGTTCACGGTTATCGGGAGAATATTCACACTGCTGCCCGTGGGTGATGAAGTATACAGGCTTAATCTTATGTGCGCCGTTATTTCATCATTAGCTTTGGTGATGTTTTTTAATTTAATGGTATTTCTACTTAAGGATAAATTTCTTCTGGAGGATGCATTTAATGACACAAAAAATATTTCAGACGCAGCAGTATATAATATTTCTCTTGCTGCAGTTTTGGTTTTAGCTTTCTCGAAGACCTTCTGGGATACGGCAAATGCGATTGAAGTATATTCTCTTCATACATTTTTCCTGATAACTG
>JBBRTN010000119.1:0-6067 GCA_038244395.1 Ignavibacteria bacterium | reverse complement strand
TTTCTGGAAATTGCACCCTATCTTATTGTTGTATTTAAAATAGATTATTTAAAGAACGATTCAGGTTTAAAAAAACATTATTATGTAAACGAGTCTGTTGGTATAGCTGCCGGAATACTACTTTGTGCATTACAAAACATGGGACTTGTAACACTCACCCATACTCCTTCTCCGATGAACTTCCTTCAGAAAATATTAAACCGTCCATTAAATGAAAAACCATTTCTGTTAATTCCTGTCGGGTATCCGGATAGTGAAGCTGTTGTGCCCGATATTAAAAGAAAGGAACCGGGGGAGATCATTGAAATAGTTTAAAACTGCTAAACGAGCCGGTGAACTTTATAATTTTATTCATTCAATCATTCAAAAATCAAAATTGTATAAAATTTTTTATGGACTCATTAAACGAACTGTTCTATAAATAGGAAAGGGATAGTTAGCAAGAGAAATTTTTGACCATATTTAATGAACAACTATTGTCAGTGAAAAAAAAACTTTCGGAATTTTCTGCAACTGCAATTTGCGGAAATGATATTACATCTTCCTGCCTTTACGTATCAGCGCTGGCAATTTTTTATGCAGGTCAGTACGCATTCATAGCTTTACTGTTGGTTTCCGCTGTTCTTTTTTTATTTAAAAAGATATACGGTGAAGCTGTCGGAGCTTTGCCTCTTAACGGCGGAGCTTATAATATTCTTCTTAACACTACGAGTAAAACAAATGCGTCAGTAGCAGCTTGCCTTACCATTCTTTCTTACATGGCTACGGCAGTAATTTCTGCCAGCGAAGCTATAAATTATCTTTCGTTTATTGTTCCATGGCTACCGGTCTTTGCTGTAACTATAGTCTTGCTGACATTTTTTCTTGTTCTATCCATTAGTGGGATTTCTGAATCTGCAAAGGTGGCATCAGCAATATTTATTTTTCATCTCACTGCAATTACTATTCTCATTGTTTCGGGAATATGGTATTTGACTGTGCATGGTGCTTCAATTTTGATTACTAATTTTAATTTGCCGGTAAAAGGCGGCAGCTTTACAACCGCTTTATTTTTCGGATTCAGTGCGGCAATGCTTGGTATAAGCGGATTCGAGAGTTCGGCAAACTTTGTGGAAGAACAACGGCAGGGAGTTTTTCCAAAAACACTTCGCAATATGTGGATTGCAGTAACTATCATCAATCCTGTCATTGCAATTCTTGCAATTGCTATTGTTCCGATTGCTCAGGTTGGAGAAAATAAAGAATCACTTCTTTCATTTCTCGGAAATCAAACAGGAGGCAGCTGGCTGTCGTGGGTCATTTCTCTTGATGCATTTTTGGTATTGTCCGGTGCAGTACTGACTTCATTTGTTGGTGTAGGAGGACTGATGAAGAGAATGGCACTTGACCGCATTCTTCCTCAATTATTATTAAAAGAATCCAAAAAGGGAAGCTCTCCGAGGATACAAATAATCTTTTTTATTCTTTGTATTTCGATATTATTTATTACCGAAGGGGAATTAGACGAGCTTGCAGGAGTGTACACTATTTCCTTTCTGTTAGTGATGGGATATTTTGCTGTAGGAAATCTTTTACTGAAAATAAAAAGAAGCCGTCTGCCGCGCCCTGAATATGCTACTCCGCTTTCTGTTGCTCTGGCAATGCTTGGCATATTTATCGCGTTGTATGGAAATATTCATCTTCATCCCGAATTTCTGGTTGTATTCCTCCAGTATTTTATTCCTTCTGTTGTTTTAATTTATGCATTAATGAATCGTAAAACTTTTCTGGAATTTTTACTCACAATATTAAAAGGAACTTTCGATGGAATGAGAAGAGTAAGTTTGTTAAGTCATTTAAAAATAAAAAGTATTTTAAAACGGCTTCATGAACAGGAATTTATTTTTTTCTCTAAAGCTGACGATATATCTATACTCAATAAAGTAATGATATATGTACAGGGGAATGAAATTACAGCTAAGATCAAAATTGTCACGGTGCTTAAAGAAGGTCAGAGAGTTTCAGATAAATTTCTTTCAGACCTTGAAGTTCTGGACCGGATATATCCCGAAATAAAAATTGACTTCATTACAATGGTGGGAGTTTTTTCACCTGAGCTTATAGACAAGCTGTGTAAAGAATGGGGAATTCCTAAAAACTTTATGTTTATCAGTGTTCCGGGAAACAGATTCCCTTATAAGATATCTGAGCTTGGAGGCGTGAGATTGATAATGTAGATGAAGACGGATATTAAAAAAACTATTCGGAGGAATTATCGAATGGCAGGATAATCAGATGGAAGATGTTTTGGACAGAATGGATAAACAAAAATTATATTAAAGTAAAATTGGATAAAACGTGCTTCACTGATTTTCACAATCTAATCTGCCTTCATCAGCTCCTTGTCAATCTGTTGTCCTTCTGTTTTATGAATCTCATTAATATACTGGTCTTTAAGGTGGTCGTAAAACGAGTGCGGGCTTACAACAGTTGCAAATAAGTTTGAAAATAATGCAGTCAGCAAAATGTAAAAGATCACATTATGGCTATTAGTCATTTCCAGGACAAGAATTGCAGAAGTAAAAGGACTTCTCGTAATACTCGTCAAAAAACCTGTCATGCCGCAGAGAATAATCAGATTGGTTTCATTATCTGATAAATGAAGCCAGCCTGAAAGAACGGCACCGATACTTGCTCCGGCGCTTAAGGAAGGCGCAAAAATTCCGCCCGATGCACCAGTGGAAAATGAAACTATTGAGCCGATGACTCTTAAAAAAGGCACATACCATTCCAAATGCTTTTGGCTGGTAAACAATGTGGAAACCATAATTTCTTTTCCCGAACCAAATATTTTTCCGTCAAACAAAACAGCAAGTGAAGCAATAAATAGTCCGCACGCTGCGACATAAATTGCTTTCTGATAATTCTTCTTTAAAGCATTTTTCTTCCTGAAAATATATAAAATTATTTTGCCCGTTCCGCTTCCTACAATTCCAGTGAAGACAGCTAAAGGAAGAATGATAATGATCAGCCAGGCATTAACGCCGTCTAATTGCGGGTAACCCAGATACAAATAAGGACCTAATAAATTTAATGCAGTCAGCCCTGCAATGATTACACCTGTCAGCAGCGCTGATTTGAAAAAACTAAAGTGAGTCTTTGTAAGTTCTTCAATTGCAAAAACGATTCCGCCCAAAGGCGTATTAAATGCGGCAGCAAGTCCCGCCGCCGCACCGGTAACAATCATATTCCGTCTGGATATTTTTGGATACCAGGCAGGTAAAAGGTCATTGATCTTTTTAAAAATTGAAGCCGAAATTTGAATCGTCGGACCCTCTCTGCCAATTACTCCGCCGCCGAAAACCATTACAAGGCTTGAAAATATTTTTACAAAAATAACTTTCAAACTAAGTAATGAACTAACTTTGTAATTATGTTTGGGATTTGATAATTCAATGGCAGCGCTGACTTGGGGAATACCACTGCCTCTTGCAAAAGGTGAATACTTTGCAACAATCCACCACGCTAAAACAAAGCAAACCGGAGTAATGATGAAGAATAACCAGCTTGCTTTTTCATAAATAATATTAGTTCCTGTTTCAGCCCATGAAAATAATTTTGTATATAAAACTGAAACAGCTCCTGAAATAAAAGCACCCAACCAGTACGGTAACGCATTCAGTAAATTTTTTTTCGGCTTTACATTGTCAAATAAATAAAATTTTGACTTTAGCGTTTGTCTGATCGAGTTTAATATTGTCATTGTAAAATTTGAAAAGTGCTCTACAAGGTTTGCTGATATATTTTCTAAATTCAAGTCCTCACGCCACAGTAAAATGGTCTGTTCCGCCGAAACCTTATATAGCTTAGCAAGGCAGGGTGAAGCAGATTAGATTATTTGATTAGCAGCATCCGTTTTGAATCAGAGAAAATACCAGATGAGAGCTTATAGAAATAAGTTCCGGATGGATAGTTTTCAGCATTCCATTCCACTTCATAAGAGCCCGGATGAAGTTGTTCATTTATGATAGTTGTAATTTCTTTACCGGAAATATCATAAATTATAATTCGTGTAACCAACCCCTCCTTACCCTGTGAGTAATCAGGAATTCCGAATTTTATTTTCGTTGACGGATTGAACGGGTTAGGATAATTCTGTTCAAGTATATACTTTTCCGGAAGCGACGTTCCCTGAGGAGTCACCAATAACGGACTGCCAGAATTTATCCACGCAGTGTATATAAGACTTGCAATGATATGAGATGCATTATTAAAAAGCTTCATGGTAAAATTTCCGGCAAGCTGCCAGTATATCTGATAATAATTTGTATTAATACTTCCCGCAATAGCATGCGCTATGCTGTCATACTTCAGGACAGAATCAACATACCTGTAATTACTGTAAAGAAAATCGAATACGAACTGATTTATATTTGAAACATAAACAGGATTTTCGAAGGCATAAATAATATTAGCAGAGTCACGGTTAATCATCTGCGTTTCATATCTCGCATGAACTCCGGACTGATTTGTATACTGTCCGTCATAATTTCTTGTAATATGAAGCGGTTGATGTCCGTCTCCTACATAGTGTCCGAGGTCAGCGGCATGAAGCATTGCTTTTTGAAAATCGTGCAGCTGAAAATATTTTTTTACTGAATCAACAGTTGCCATTATTGAAAAAGGCAGGATGCCTGTACTATAAACAAAACTGTTTCCGTGAAGAGCGATAAGAGAGTCTAAATCCTGAGGAATTCTTCCTGTTGCAACGAATTCCGGATATTCATCGATATCGATAAAATGTTTCGGGGCTTCATTCGTATCAACAGATCTTCTGTAATCTGCATCCGATGAATGAGCAGCAAGAGAGTCAGCCCAGTTAAGGAAACTCATTGAGGGCGGAAGTGAGAATGTCGATCTTCTGTTAATTAGCTTGTGGCCGGTGGATCCCCAGCCGTAAATAAAAATTAAACTGATTAACAGCAGAAAAAATATTTTGCGTTTATGATTCATTTGTTCTTTATAAGTATATTATTTTCAGATTTCAATTTCAGATAATTATTAGAGCTTTCTTATGTCACTTACATTTCCTAAACAGCAAACAATCAGAACCATGAAGGTCTTTATTAAAACGGTTTTATATTATGTATTACAAAATAGAATTATAAAAACTCATATGAAATTGAAATAATTATTTTAAATAAGCGGCAAAGATGTAGTAGTAACAAAATAAATATTGCATTCCTTATCAAATAAACTTCTGTTTCTTAGTCCCATCACATCATCTCCTTCTTATAAAAAATCACATAGTAAAGTAATAAAGATCAAACTACAATAAAATGTATTGCGTCAGGACGGAAGTCCTGACGCCCCGGCTAAAATCGATATTCAAATTAGAAAATCATTAGGAACTTCCGCGTAAGTATTTGGTTTTGCTTTTTACACTTAGTTTCCATAACTTTATACTGTGATAAAAAAATTTTCAAAATATTTTTCGATAATTCTGATATTAGTTTTAGTTAATTCTAATTTCAGCTTTGCATTAACTCAGATGATGTGCAGGATGGGAAAGCCATCAGTATGTGAATGTGAGGGAAAATCCGATGTAAAAATTCCTAAAATAAGTTCAGAATCCGGATGCTGTAAAGTACTTACAATGGAAATTAATAATTCTACTACACTCGAAACTAATAAAATATTATTAATTAAAGATGTTACGTTCCAGGTAATTCATTATGTAGTGCCCTCCACTTTAAATTATAACTTTGTAAATAACTTCAGAGCATTAATCAGCTACACGTTACCACCGACTGACATACCAATTTCAACCTCTGCACTTCTTATTTAAAAATTTCATTTTATAATCTTTTTTACTGCAAGCTTATTATTTTGCAGCCATATTTTATTTTTCTAAATAAGATTTCTCACAATGAAATTTATTATAATATATATATTATTCACTAGTCTTCTTTTCGCACAACAGGATTCCAATAAGAATCTTCAAAATCCGGGATTGAATGATCTGATTAATTCGGCATTAAAATCCAACTTAAAGATTGAACCTGTTGAACTGGAAAAGAAAATTTTA
>JBBRTN010000118.1:0-6124 GCA_038244395.1 Ignavibacteria bacterium | reverse complement strand
GATGGAATCCCGGTGAAGGCGAAGATCAGGAATTTTTTGACATGGATGAATTGATAATAATATTTACGCTGGAGAAGGTTCATTCTTAAGGCGCGGTTTTCAACATAGATAAACTTAACTGGATGAATAATTCTTATATTAAGAATTATGATTTAGATAAACTTGCTGTTCTGTCTCTTCCGTATTTTGAAAATACGGGAATAGATACATCAGATTTATCAAGAGTAAAGAAAATACTTTCGGCAATACGGGTTTATTTAAATAAGCTGGATGAGATTCGGGAACACGTAAAAATCTTTGTACAGCCGGAAGTGCAGCTGGAGAAAAATGAGCTTAAAGAAATCCTGGCAGCAGATACAAGCAGAAAAGTTTTTGAGGCTTTGATAAATAAATTTAATTCAGCAGATGAAATTGACTCGGTGATATATAAAAACATTTTGACCGATGTTCAGAAAGAGACCGGAGTAAAAGGCAAATTACTCTTTAAGCCGTTAAGGATTGCATTAACCGGGAGCGAGAACGGACCGGAGCTGCCGGCGATCGCAGAGATTTTTGGAAAAGAGAAAGTTATTACTTTGTTAAAAAAGTGGATTTGAGATTTAAAGATATTCCGCCGGCATCAATATCCGGCGGGATTGAAAAATTATCTTATCTTATTTTCTTCTTGTGCCTGTTCTTTCTTAATCTTTTCTTCCTCTTATGAGTTGCCATCTTATGTCTTTTTCTTTTTTTACCGCAGGGCATTTAGTATGATTCCTTTCTGGAAATTATTTTAGTTTTTGAAAATTTTTATTTTACATGTGTTAATTCTTCCTGAACAACTTTTTTAAATTCTTTTGAAACCTTAAACATCGGAATAAATCTTTTTCCAAGGGAAATTTTTTCTCCGGTTTTAGGATTACGGGCAATCCTCGGGTGTTTTACATTATTTTTAAATGTGCCAAAACCTCTTATCTCGACTGTCTCGTTTCTCTTCAGCGTTTCTATTATGCAGCTTATAAATCCCTCTACTACTATCTCAGTTTCTTTTTTGCTTAAGCCTGTTGCTTCGGAAATTGTGGCTGCAATCTGAGCACGTGTCATATCAATTCATTATTTAAAAAATTAATATTCAAATTTATATTGTAAAAGAGGCTGATTGATAAACTCAGTTTTCAATTCTTCTTTAATTGATTTGATTTCATTATTTGAAAAGCCGTCGATAATTCTTTCTGCAAGTGAGAGTCTTTCCTTCTCTCTTACAATTACCGGCTCGCCTTCTATTCCGCACATTCCTGCAGCGATGCGGACGGCATCTTCATACGTGCCAAGAGAATCTACAAGTCCGATTTCCTTTCCCTGTCTCCCTGTAAAAACTCTGCCATTGGCATACTGCTTTAGCTTTTCCTTATCTATTTTTCTTTCTTTTGAAACTACATCAAGAAACTGGTCGAAAGAATCATCTACTATATTCTGAAAATATTCTCGGTCTTTTTCATTGAGCTCCCTGAAAGGACTGCCAGCATCTTTGAGCTCACCACTCTTAATTATAGTTTCAGTGATACCGATTTTCTCTGCCAGATCTTTAAAGTTCATAAGATTTATTATTACTCCTATGCTTCCGACAAGTGATCCGGGATCAGCAACAATAATGGTTCCTCCGCATGAAGCATAATAACCGCCGCTTGCTCCCAGAGAACTTATGGAAACTATAACGGGCTTCCCTGCATCGCGTGTCTTTTTAATTATCTCATACATTTCCTGAGAAGCAGCAACACCGCCTCCCGGCGTATTTACTTTAAGAATAATCCCTTTAATCGATTTATCCTCTCCGTATTTTTTAAACTGCCGCACAATGGATTCGGAAGACAGGATTGTAAAGTCAAGATTTACAACGGCAATTTTTCCGCTGCCATTGCCATTACTTTGTTCGTAATACTTGTCTGAAGTGGATAAGGATTTTGCAAGGAATAAAAAGCTGATACCTGCAAATAAAATTGCGATAACAATTAACGAAATAAAAATGCCCCAAAACCAGCGTCCCGAGCCTGAATTATTTATTTGCCTGTTGTCCTGATTCATCAGATTACTTGCTGCCCTTTAATGCATCTTTTTTAGCAAGCGCATCCTTCGCCTCATCATTCATTCCAAGATTCGCATATACGGTAACGAGAAGTTCGTAAACCTGAACCTCAAGCCCTTCATTTTTCAAAGGCATTGTAGTTAAGGGTTCAAGAAATGTAAGTGATTCGTTATATTTTTCTTTGAAGTTACTGGTTTCATCGGCAGTTCTCATATCCTCACCCTGCTTTGCGAGAGCCAGACCTGCATTATAAGCCGCTGTTTCATAATACGGATCATCTTTAGGCAAAGTAGTAATTGAAAGAACTTTTTTAAAAGTTGTAACTGCTGCAGCATAATTTTTTGTCTGCATCATATTTAGTCCGGAATTAAAAATAATTTTTGCAACTCTCTCGGCATCAGCTTTTGTATTACTCATTGCCGCAAGACTGTTTAATATTTCCAAAGCCTTATCATTTTGTCCGAGTGCAAGATATGTTTCCCCGATGGCGCTCAAAGATTTTAAGCTGTCAGGGAAAATAGACGATGAAGCCTGAAAAGATTTCAAAGCACTTTCATAAAAAGATTTAGCGCCGTCCTTATCTTTCTTATCTTCGGCATCAATGCCATTCTTAAAATCCTTGGCTCCGGCATTGAACATTTCTACCCAGAAATATTTAATCTTATCCGAATAATTATTTGAAATAGCCAGACTCTTTTTAAATGACTGCTGAGCATCATCATATTGTCCGAGCTCTATCTGTGAATAACCCAGCATATACCAGCCTTCATCATCCTTTGAATCAATAGCCAATCCTTTTTTTAATTCGACTTCGGCTTTTTTATAATCCTGCTGCTGGAAAGCGAGCTTTCCGGTTGTAGATTCAGCAGATGCGCAGCCCATGTAATAAATTGTTCCGGAAATAAGAATTACGACGACTAACAGGAAGTAAATCCTTTTATAGAAATTCATTTTTAAAATTCTCCTAAGATTTTATTATTATTTATTTATGTTAAATATAAGCATAATAAGACATTTATTCAATTTAACAATTTTAATAGCTTAGCCCCTTGGATGAAAAGTTTTGTGTATTTCGATCAGGTAATCTTTATCAATATGTGTATAAATTTGCGTGGTCGAAATATCCGAATGTCCGAGCATTTCCTGGATTACCCTTATATCGGCGCCTCCCTGCAAAAGATGTGTAGCAAATGAATGCCGCAAAGTATGAGGATGAACATTTTTCTTAATCCCGGCTTCCAGGCAATATTTTCTCAAAATATTCAGAATCCCCATCCGTGATAATTTCATTCCCCGGAAATTCAGGAACAGATAATTTTCAGAACCTTTGCCTCGCAGAAGACTCCTGCTTTCATTTATGTATTTAGTAACGTATTTAACTGCCGTTCTTCCTATTGGAACAATTCTTTCTTTTGAACCTTTACCGAAGACTCTTACAAATCCTTCATCGAAAAAAATATTTGAAATTTCAAGATTAATTGTTTCGCTGACTCTGAGACCGCTGGCATACATCGTTTCAAGCAATGCCTTATCCCTGAGCCCCAGCTTCTCTTTTATATCAGGCTTTGAAAGAAGCAGATCTGTTTCCTCAATAGAGATAACTTCCGGTAAAGACCGGATACTCCTGGGTGTCTCAAAATTTTCTACCGGATTAATTTCTAATATTTTTTCCGATTCGAGATATTTGAAAAATGATTTGAGAGTAGATATGTTTCTTGATATTGATTTGCCGGAATATTTCGTATCGAGTTTTGTCCCGGAAAGATTAATATATTTAAAGAAATCATTTACAGAATCATCCGTGATATTCTTTATTTCTGAAATTAGTTTGACATTTTCAATGTATGAAAAAAATTTATCCAGGTCAAATGTATAAGAGGAAATTGTATTTTCGGAAAGAGATTTTTCTGTTCTCAGATAATTTACAAATAATTTCTTGTGAAGCTGGAATTCATCTTTCATTTTTCTTCCATATTTCTTTCATATTTCTTCCACATTTCTCTTCACACAGTTTTTCCGCCGGATTTTTCTTTTCCTAAAGATTTTTCTTTTCCTAAAGACAAGGATTCTCTTGCATCAGATACAAGCTCCAGCTGATTCTTATCGGGATATTTCAATCTGTGGTGATGAATTCCCAAAAGAGTCTTGAGAAAACTCTCCTTTATTTTTGTGAGGTCTCTCAGGGTAAGGTCGCAATCATCAAGCTCGCCTTCCATAAACCTGTTCCTGATAACTTCTTTGATTTTATTTTCCAGTCTCTGCGGAGTGGGATCTTCAATGGTTCGGGTGCTTGCTTCGATTGCATCTGCCAGCATTACAATACCGGTTTCCTTAGTCGCCGGCTTCGGACCCGGGTAGCGGTAAATGTAATCATGTATTTCTTCCTTGGAAGCATTTTTCGCCTTGTCATAAAAATATGAAACAAGAGTAGTACCGTGATGCATCGGAATAAATTCAATTATTTTATCGGGCAGATTATGTTTCTTAGCCATTTCAATCCCGTCTTTAACGTGTGAGATAATTATCTTAGTGCTTATGCTCGGGTTAAGATCGTTGTGCTTGTTGTTTTGATCAAGCTGATTCTCAATGAAATACTGCGGCTTTGAAAGTTTTCCAATGTCGTGATAATAGCAGCCAACTCTTGCAAGAGTTTGATTTGCCTTTATAGACTCTGCAGCCGCTTCCGATAAATTTCCCATAATAATGCTGTGATGAAATGTACCGGGAGCTTTAGATGATAATTCTTTTAATAACGGATGATTGAAATCTGAAAGTTCGAGAAGAGTCAGATCGGTTGTAACTTTAAAAACTCTCTCGTAAAAAATCAAAAGTCCGTAAGCGATTATTGGTGACATTATTGCATTTATTCCTCCGAACAGGAGTTTCATCCATATTTTCTGAGCATCCTCTATCCGCACAAGATTTATTGCCAGTATAGAAAGAGTGTATCCGATTAATATGAAGAAAAACGAACGGAAAATCTGCGACCTGTTTTTAATATCTCGTTCGCTGAAGATTGCAAGAACTGACCCGCAGAATGATACTAATGCAATTGCATAATCACCGCCGCGGATGGCTGCGACGAAAAAGCATATAACAGTGACTGTATAAAAAGACAGCCTTGAATCAAAAATTATCGTGAGCAGAATAGAAGCAACAGGAACAAAAATCAGAAGCTCTATTGGAGCATTTACATCTATCCTTAAGCTTAAGTATGCAATAAATCCTTCCATCAGTATTAATGACGAGATAATTATCAGCATGAAATTATCCCTGAAAATCAACGGTCTGATATAATACAAAAAAAGCGTAAGGACAATCATTAAAATAATTATGGTAAACAATTTTCCTATCTGCTGTAAGAGCATATCCTGCACCCCGATTCTTTCCAGCCTGACTTTTTTATATGAATCCAGTTTCATTTTTGTAAATCTGTTTACCGGATCATGCTTACTTATGATTCTTTCATTTTCTTTGACGATCCCGATTGTCCTGGGAATCTGGTCCACACGGTTTTGTATTTCAAGATTAGTAAGATCATCATTGAACAATAAATTCTCCCTGACAAAATAACCTGTGATTTTCTCAGCTGCGGAGACAAGCAGTGAATCCCTAATCTCTTCCTGTAATTTATTTTTTAATATATCCGAGATCTCCTTTTTATCATAAACATTACTTACATCAGTAACATCCTGTAGCTTATCATTTTCCTTTTTTACGGAAATTTTCTTCGAAGCAATTTTAGATTTATCAGTATTAACAATATCTTTCTTTGATTCATCGGCAGATGCCTGCGTAACCAACGAAACAAAATCATTAAATGAAATTTTCATATCACTCCCCGGCTCATTTTTATAAAGCCTGTATAGTCTTTCCCATTCGGGAAAAGTTAACTGGAGACCAAGCACACTTTTAAAAGAATCCAGGCTTTCCGAATTTATATACCCGTCTTTATTCTTTTCAATATCAGAGGCTCTTGATAAAATTTCCTCTACATGCACAAAAAATTTATTCACACTGTCTCTCAAACCCTCGTTCATATCCACGTTATCAAATACCCTT
>JBBRTN010000117.1:0-6142 GCA_038244395.1 Ignavibacteria bacterium | reverse complement strand
CGGGCTTTGATCTTAAAATGTTCATAGAGGAAGGAAATTTATTTACCCAGGCGACGGGGCAGCCTAAGATTCAATTATTTCCCGAGAGCGAGTCGAAATTTTTTATGAAGATAGTGGTTGCGCAGCTGGAGTTTGTCCCGGATACAGAAGGAACAGTCAATAAGGTGATTCATACACAGGGACAGATAATGGAATGCAAAAGAATAAAGTAAGAGAAATTTGAACTATGATTAAAAGATTAAAAGATTAAAAGATTAAAAGATTAAAAGATTAAAAGATTAAAAGATTAAAATATTAAAAGATTAAAAATAATTGTGTCGCATCTTTCAAAAAGGAAGCGGTCTATCAAAGACTTTTGAAAAACATTTTGAACAGGTAAGCATTTAGATTTCAAACAAACTTTTCTAAATACTAAATATTAAATATTAAATTTACCTTGTAAATTCCAGCAGGGTTTTTCCTTCTGCTATAAGCATTAGTTTGTTCTTGTCGATTGTATAAGTCTTGACTAATGCAAGTGCAGCTATAAAATCATTCTCACCGTTTCCCGGGCACGCCATCTTTGTAGTAATATATTTTGTAAAAATAATTTCATTCCCGACTATAGTCGAAGCCCCGTTAATCCTGTTGCATCCGGTACTCCCAGAAAATTTATTATCGGCTTCTCTTATATCTATTTCCGGCAATCCGTTTGTATAATTTTGTTTATCCGCCTTCTTCCCATTAATTTCAGTTAGAGTCCATGCTCCGTTGATTGAGTTCATAGTTGACGAAGATGTGCCGGTCGTTGACGGATATTTCGATGAATCTGTCATTCCGCTTTCGGGCAATTTTGTTAAGCCCGGTTTTAAAATAAATTTATCAGCCATTGGTCCGTCAAACATTTTGCCATCAGGATCAAGAATAATTAAATTTCCTTTTGATATAAATAGCTGTCCCGTCGGTCCTGTCTTTCCGGTTAATTTAATTCTGTTGCTGTCCGTGAAAGCCCATTTGCCTGAGTTTTCAAAGGGCGGAACATTTTTCCCCGCGTAAGTCATTTTATCGGCATATGTCGAATCAGTATTGAGATTCAGCTGGTAGAGTATTCCCTCGCAGTCTGCGCAGGGAATTATTCCCGAAAAAGTACCTGATATTTTTACAGACGGTTTGTCAGTATTGGATGTCTTACCGCAGCCTGCAGATAAAATAGAAATGATTAACACTAATAGAATTGATTTCATAAAATAAAAATTAAATTGAATTATATTTAAGTAGTTCAAAAATAATTTTTTGAAATACAAAATGAAATGTACAGCAGATTAAAAATTAAGAATAAAATTTTATTTATCTGAATACTTTTTCATAAGATGCGAGAGCATCTCTCTCTTGACTGCAGGACTACGGTTGCTTAAATCATAGAATTTATCTTCGGCAAATATTCCACCGAGTGTTCCGCCAATAAGCGCGAATGGAATTCCAATAATAAAACCGCTCCCAAATGCCTGACCGAAATTGTATTTGCCCGTACCACTGCCATCTCCGGTTATACTGAAATTCCCTCCGCCAAGTATTAAGCCAAGCGCCATTCCAATTCCTCCGCCTATCGCAGCTCCGGTCATAAACCCGCGTCCGTAAAAGGTTATGCTTTGAATACTGTCAATAATTAATTTATGAGAGTAATTACCTTCTAAAATTCTAACTGAAGAATCAGTCAATCCGGACAAATATACTTTCTTGTAATTTTTTTTTGACAAAGTCACGACCAGGCAGCTTTATGTAGTATCGGAAATCAAGAGCCCGGCATTGTTTTTATTTGAATAAATAATTGTGTCGGAATTGCTTGTGAAATTATAATTAGGAATAACTCCGCCTGTTAATGTCACTATGAATACTATTATTAAAAAAAGATAAATTTTCATTAGGGTCTCGGTTTTTTTTGAATTAATGTTAAAAAAGTTTTAGCTTGTTTAAATTAATACATTTTAATCATATACTATTATTAGTTTCCTGAATTATTCCGGATAAGAATTTTTAATTTTTTCCTCTTTGCTCAAAATCCATATTGCTCAGATCATAGAACTTATCTTCGGCAAATGAACCAGTCCGCCGAACATTACTAAAACGAATTTTAACATTTTTAAAAATTTATTTCATGAAATAATATGATAACCCTGCCTTGACAGGAAAGTAAATCTCCCTTGGAAAAATCAAATATCCGAACCGGTCGCGAGGAATTTATATTTAGAAGGCGAAATATCGGTGCTGATCTTAAGTATGTCGCTTCGTTTATCAAGCTTACTTTGTTGCCGGAGTTCAGTGTAATGGTTTTGTCATTCTGTGCGGTAACTGTGCCGACTATTTCCTTTTGACTGAAGAAAATTATTCTGTATTTTTTCCCGGATTGGAGTGAATCATCAGGATTTATGGTCTGGGATAATGAGAATTTATATAAGATAGATATGAGAAATACTACAAGACTAAATTTCATTATTAGTTCTTCAAATTAATTTAATAATGATACACTTAAGCTTCAAAAAATCAAATCCATTTCAATTAATAACCGATTTCAATAATTTGATTTACAATAGAAGTATGGAATTAAGTTAACACTTTATAAATTAAAAAGGAATTAAAAATGAGTGATCAAAGTACCATGAAGTCTGGAACATGCGGGAAATGCAGCAGCAATGAGGTTTACACAAACAGAAATCTTCCCAACAGGGGAGAAAGAAATTTAATCGCGGTCTCATCAACAAAGTGGTTTTTTCTTACGACATACCTCTGTCTGAACTGCGGTAATTTCGAAGAGTTCATTTCGGAAGATGAGCTTAAAGATGAAAAGCTGATGGCTAAGCTGAAATCAACATGGGAAAAAATATAAATTCATAAAACTATTTCATATGAAAATATTTTTATTACTTCCATTCATATTATTTTTCTTATTATTTTTTGCCTGTTCAAAAGAGACTAAATTTTCCGGTTCCGAAACGACACATTCTTCCGTGAGCGGAATAAACGGGTCCGGGCAGGATTCAAATTTGAAAAATTTAAAATCACTTACGGACAGCGTAGGTAAAACCAATGAAGTTAATTTTGGGAATATTGATTACAGAATAAGTGAAGTGCCTCCGGGTTTAAAATATATTGGAAAAGTTGTTGCAATGGCAAAATGGAAAGACAAGTCAGGAAATAATTTATTATTCATATCAGTTACAGATGTGAAATCAGAAGGGGTTGTCAAGGATAATAAGCTCTTCGCTTATCATTATATTCTTCATGTTCAGAAGAACAAACAGCTGTGGAAAATTTATGATTTAATAAATGACTGTCCTGCAGACGTCACTTTGGATTACATAGAGGGTTCTTTAATTGTGACTGACCTTAATAAAAACGGCATTGGTGAAAATTCTTTTTTATATAAAATGTCATGCAAAGGAGATGTAAGCGCTGATGAGTTGAAACTAATCATGCATGAGGGTGAAAGAAAATATGCAATCAGGGGAACTATGAATCTCGTGATGAACGGTCAGGACCTTGAAAAGGGAAATTCAAAAATTGATGCATCGTTTGACAAAGCGCCGGCTGGATTCCGTGAGTTTGCAAAGGACCGCTGGAATAAATTTAAAACCGAAAAGACCGGTGAGCAGTAAAAAAATATATTCCTTCCTTATTGTATGTAATATATTTTTTCTCGTTTACATTTCCGGCTGCGGCTCGGCATCCGAAAGCAGTGAAGATGAATCTGAAAATAAAACATCATCAGATGTCAAAAACAATTCCGGTATTTCTGACATTGCAGAGTCCGAAGGTGAGTTAATTTTAAATACTGCGAAATCAGAGCAGGGAAATGAAATGTACTCGCCGGATGCTGACTCAACCTATCTTTACTGGCTTAACAATGAAATAATTTTTTTAAACGGCTCGACGAAATGCAACATATTTGCTTTGAATGTTTTATATAGATCAGGTTTCAGGACACCTCCGAAAAACGCGCTGGCAAGGGATTTATACGATACTTCAAGATTTACAGATATACTTCCTGTTGTCGGGATAAATGATATTTCAAATGCAAAGAAAGGAGATCTTATTGCATGGTACAGCCATGTGATTGTTTTTGAATCGACTGTGAAATCTGGTAATGAATTCTATGCGCTTGCCTGGTGGGCGGGGACGGGTCAGGAGGATAACGGGGACAACATTAAGAACAATGTGTGCCATGGTAAATACAGATTAAGCGGAGAGTATGTAGTAAGAAGACCTGTTAAAAAATAAGAAGTTCATCAAAAATATTTATTTTATCATTGTCATAAGCACATTGCTTAAAAAATCAACCTGTATTTTCAGGTCATCAAGGGATTTGTTGTTCATAAGAACAAAATCGGACATTGCCATTTTTTTCTTCTCATCTATCTGGAATTTCATCAGATGATTAATCTCATTTTTACTTGCTTCATCCCTTAGCATCAGTCTGTTTATCCTGTTTTTCTTGGTTGAATAAATCGTCACGATACAGTCAAGCTCTTTGTTAAATCCGCTTTCAAACAAAAGAGCCGATTCAATTATAACAATATCAAATTTACTCAGCCTTGCTTCTTTAATTAAGTATTTTATTACAACCGGATGGACGAGCTTATTAATGCTCATGTAATTTTTCTTACTGGAAAAAATTTTTTCCTTAAGCTTTGGAAGATTTATTTTCCCTTTATAATTTAGAATTTCCTTACCGAAGACCTTCACGATTTCTCTGACAAGTTTTTTATCTGTACTGTAAAGATTTTTTGCTGCGAGATCGGAATAGTAAACTTTGAAACCCCGTTTAGCAAGCATCTTGCATACAACTGTCTTTCCTGAACCAATCCCGCCTGTAATCCCGACCAGGAGTTTGCTCTTTCTATTCATATCTAATAGTTAAAATAAAATTTTGTTGACTTCAATGTATATAATTTATTTTGCGTAAGCAATAGATCTTCTTTCTCTTATCACATTCACTTTTATCTGTCCGGGGTATTCCATTTCTTCCTGTATCTTGTGTGCAATGTCAGAAGCCAGCTGGTCCTGAGAAACATCGTTGACTCTGTCCTGCTCTACTATTACTCTTACTTCCCTTCCGGCCTGGATCGCATAAGTCTTTGCCACTCCTTCAAACGATTTTGCAATGCCTTCTAATTTTTCAAGTCTCTTCGAATATGCTTCCACTGATTCGCGTCTCGCTCCCGGTCTTGCTCCGCTGATGGAATCGGCTGCCTGCACAAGAATAGATATAGGATGCTCCATTGGCATTTCATCATGATGAGCACCTATCGCATTACAGATTATTGCATGCTCTTTGCATCTCTTTGCAACTTCATATCCCAGTATCGCATGAGGTCCTTCTATATTCCTGTCAATGGTCTTGCCCATATCGTGAAGCAATCCTGCTCTCTTTGCCATCTGAGCATCGAGCCCGAGCTCAGCCGCTAATATTCCCGCAAGATGTCCCACTTCAATCGAATGATTCAAAACGTTCTGTCCGTAACTTGAACGGAATTTCATTCTGCCGATAAGAGTAATTATATCCCTGTGAACTCCCTGTATTCCCATTTCGATTAAAGTATTTTCTCCAACACGTATTAATTCTTCTACTAATTCTTTCTGCACTTTCTCTACCACTTCTTCTATTCTCGCAGGGTGAATTCTTCCGTCGGCAATAAGACGCTCCATAGCGACTCTGGCAACCTCTCTTCTGAAAGGGTCAAATCCCGAAATAATAATCGCCTCGGGTGTATCATCGACAATAATGTCAACTCCTGTTGCAGCTTCAAATGCCCGTATGTTCCTTCCTTCTTTTCCTATGATCCGACCTTTCAGCTCGTCTGAATTAATTTGAAGTACACTGACTGTTGTCTCTACAGAATGATCCGAAGCAGTGCGCTGAATTGCCTGTATAATTATATTCTTTGAAATCCTGTTCGATTCTTGTTTAGTTTCTTCTCTTACATCCTGAATTTTTTGTGCAGCTTCTAATTTTGCATCATTGATGAGATTCTCAAACAGAATTTTCTTTGCTTCTTCTTCGCTGAGCCCGGAAATTCTCTGCAGTTTTATTTTTTGCTCTTCCACAATTTCCGAATACTGGGAAATTAATTTTTCCGCTTCACCTGTTTTAAAAGTCGCGTCTTTG
>JBBRTN010000116.1:0-6169 GCA_038244395.1 Ignavibacteria bacterium | reverse complement strand
TTTCAGGATATCAAAAACCTGAACAGGCGCTTCGGGAGAAATCCTGTTAACATCACCAAGAAGATACCTGTCAAGCATAATATCACCGATAATAAAAATCTTTTTTTTCTTCGACCTCTCGAAAATATCCTCTAAATACCTTTTATCCATTTATTCATTTATATAAAATAAATTTATTATACAGGTTATTCAATGAGAAATTCAATATTCAATGCTCAATTATGCTCAATAATACTCAGCAATATTAACCCTGTCCCATACGTTTTCAAAAATAATATCGTGGGAAATAATTTTAATCAAATCTATTTAGCAACAGACTAAATTTAACGGTGGGGTTGCCTTCAAGCTGCTTATATTTTTAATTTATATCCAGAAAGATTAATTTTAATAATTTCAAGAATAGTCTTTTAAAAAATTATTAATTCTCATAACTTTACTCCAAATTACATCAATGTTTATGAGCAAATTATTTCTTCTTGCATTATTTATTTTTTCATCTGCAGTTAAAGCTGAACCTGTGACAATTCCCGGATTGTTCAGTACAGGTATGGATAACAATTATAATATTCTTGCAGACGGAGAGACAGATTATCATTACAGGATTATTTTAAGCGCCGATATTAGTTTTCCGGGACCGGAATCAAAAGTTGTGACATCATTAGGTTTTCCTTTTGACGGACACTGGCTCCCTGACAACGAAAGGTCAAAGTGGATTGCGCCCAGGACAGACGCGGGAAATTTCAATCTGCCCGGAACCTACATTTACAGGATTCAATTTGACTTATCAAAATTCAAATCTAATACTGCGGTGATAGCAGGTTTATGGTCAACCGATAATAACGGGCTCAACATACTTATCAATAGTAAAAGCACAGGATATTTTACTCCCATAGAGGCATACTACGGGATGTTTCCATTTGAAATTAAAAGCGGATTCGTTGATGGTATTAATACGATTGATTTTGTAATCAATAATATTAATGCCCCGACAGGTTTGCGTGTTGAGATTACCGGAAAAGCCGATCCGAAGGAGTATGTCTATTTTGATGAATAAAGATGTCCTTATTTTATCAAAACCATTCTCTTAGTCTCTGTAAAGTTTCCCGCTTCGAGTTTATAAAAATAAATTCCGCTTGCAAGATTACTTCCGTCAAATGTAACCTGATAACTTCCGGCACTCTTTTTTTCATTTACTAAAGTAGCCGCTTCATTTCCGAGAATATCATATACTTTGAGAGTGACAAATCCCGAACCCGGAATTTCAAATTTCAAATTAGTAACAGGATTAAACGGGTTCGGATAATTCTGATAAAGAACAAAACTTTCCGGAGCAAAATTATTTTCCGAAACCGCTGTCGGATTATCAATCTCAAATTTAATATAACCTTCCGGCGCAGTGAGCGGCTTTGTAACTGTCCTGCCTGAATTTGATGCTGCAGAAATATAATAATAAACTTTTGTTCCCAATGCCTGCGCAGGAATAGCCGCTCTGAATGTGTCGAGTGCTCCTGTCATATTAATTAAATTGTAAGCTTGTGTAGTATCAGTTCTCCAATACACTCTTGCAGCTGCAACACCCGACTTCGTCTTGATATAAGATTTTACTTCATAAGGGATGGTGGTATTATCAGTATTTAAAAGTTTAGCATGAGAAATAAATACCGGCTCGGATACTCCGATCTCTTTTGTGATGCAGTGAATTGCTCCGAGAGCGGAAATCATTGAGCTGCAGTTGATCCCGAATATTTTATATCCCGGTAAATTTTCCCTGTAAATCCTTAATGCAGTTGTATCCTGTGAAAGCCCGTAAACAGGGACTATTACAGACTTGTTAACAAAAACGGAATTTGTATAAGTAAAATAATTTCCAGCCGGCGGATACTGTCCCGAAGTATTAGGAGGCATTGGAATTCTCACGACCTTATAAGGTCTTCCATAACATGTCTGAAAATTATTTAAAATATACCGGAGATTTGCTTCTATCTGGGGACCGTCAGCGACGCCTTCAGGATATTGTCCGACTAATAATGTTTCTTCATCCAGTAATTTTATATGCATATCAATATGATGTATGTCGTCATAAGGAAGAGTTTCCATTTTTATATATCTGTTAATTCCCATATACAGATTCATGATATTATTGACCTGTGTTTCGGTAAGCCCCGGGTTTTCATTCAGGATCAGCTTGGATGAGAATCCTGTTCCGTTTCCGTCAGCCATAAAATTACCTCCGGTTGCTATAAGATTGTAAGGAGGAGCCGTAGTCTGGTAGATCGGAATATTTGTGTAATTGGCAAAAGCTACAGGGACGAGGTCATCCAGTGGTCTCGGTCTGTTATATATCCAGTCAATTAGTTTCAGGCTGTCGGAAACTCCCGAGTATACCGCCCACGGACCATAGTCTCTGCACCATACAGAATTAAATGAAGCAACTATAAATTTTAAATTTATCAGCGGGACGCCTCCGCTTGTGAGATAAGTCTTTACTGAATTTGAATCCGAGCAAACTATAAAAACAAACCCTTCCTCCTGCGCATAATCCACAATCTGCCTGATTACAGGAGTATAGGAAGTCCACGTAACAATGAGTCCCTGTACTTCTTCCCATTCTGCCATCGTCCTGACCGGTGTCGGCGGAGGGTTTGGATCATCCGTAATTGTAACCGGAGGAACATATGTCTTGTATATTTCTTTTTCTTTATCAGTCATGTTAGCCGGTAAATCCTGGGAAAAAGATATTGCCGGAATACAAAAACATACTGCGATTAAAAATATTTTCATGTGAATAACTATTTTAATTTTAAATTTTCTTTAACGCTGATTTTATTTATTGCTGTGAAGAAAGGTAAGGGTCTTCAGTATTGAGATAATTTTTTACATAGTCTGTTACTGCGTCATCGATTTTAGTTATGTTATTAATATATCCTGCGCTCCTTAATTTTGTTATATCTGCCTGTGTATAGTACTGGTATTTTTGTTTTAAAATTTCAGGCATGTCAAAATATTCAATATCTTCCTTTACATTCATTGACTGAAAAACAGGTTTGATTAATTCATTAAAACTGTTTGCTTCGCCTGTTCCAATGTTATAAATTCCCGATGCGATTTTATTGTCCCAGAAAAATAATGTCATGTCGACTGCATCTTTTACATACAGAAAATCACGCCTTTGTCCGCCGTCTTTGTATTCAGGATTCGCCGACTTAAACAATCTTGCTTTACCTGTTTCTTTAACCTGGTGAAAAGATTTATTCACGACACTTCTCATGTCATCTTTGTGATATTCATTGGGACCATACACATTAAAATATTTCAGTCCGGCAATTTTATCCAGCACTCTGCTTTTCTTTGCCCATAGATCAAACATATGCTTCGAATATCCATACCCGTTTAATGGTCTGAGCGAATCAAGCTTGCTTTCATCATCTTCATATCCCTGAGACCCGTCGCCGTATGTTGCCGCAGATGAAGCGTAAATAAATCTGATATTATTTTCCAGCTCCTTATCACAAAGATACTTTGAATACTCATAATTATTCCTCAGGAGGAAATCGAAATTCCTTTCCGTAGTGGAGCTGCATGCGCCGAGATGGAATATCGTATCTATCTCAAATTTTTTTAAGAAATCCGATTGTATCATATGGCCGAAATCTTCCTTATCAACTATATCCTCATACTTGAGCGGGACAAGGTTCTGCCATTTGCCATTCTTCCTTTCCTTCTTTTTGCCGAATTCATCGACTATAATTATATCTTCATATCCGAGCTGGTTTAATCTCCATATCAGTGCGCTGCCTATGAATCCCGACCCTCCTGTTACTATTATCATTTTTAAATAAATTTTATTTTTATAAATCCGCTTTTCGATTTACTGATTTGTATCAGTGTGCTTCAAACCAGCTTTCGCCGATTCCTACCTCGACTTCAATCGGCACATTAAGTTTGATTGCATTCTTCATCTTATCAATGACAATCTTTTTTACTTTTTCTTCTTCGCCTTTCTTAACTTCAAATACGAGTTCGTCATGGACCTGCAGAAGCATCTTCGTCTCTAAATTATTTTTTACAAATTCATTATAAATATTTACCATGGCAATCTTTATCATATCTGCCGCGGTTCCCTGTATGGGCATGTTGATAGCAGCGCGTTCATCTTCCGCTCTTGCCGAAGCATTCTGATTATTTATCTGCTGAAGGTATCTTCTCCTTCCCATCAGTGTTTCTACATATCCGTTATCATGCGCGAACTTTTTCGTCCTGTTCATATAATCTCTGACTTTCGGATACTCCATGAAATATCTTTCGATGATGTCTTTGGCTTCGGAATTTTTTATCTCAAGTCTGTTAGCAAGTCCGAATGCTCCGATGCCGTATATTATACCGAAGTTTACTTCCTTTGCCTTCCTTCTCATTCCCGGTGTGACATCATTCTTCGAGTGCAAACTAAAAATTCTCATTGAAGTCTCTGTATGAATATCATGATTTCTTTTAAAAGCATTTATCATATTCTCATCGTCTGCATAATGCGCCATTATTCTTAACTCTATCTGTGAATAATCCGCTGACATTATCTGGTAACTGTTATCTCTCGGGACAAATGCCTTGCGCAGGCTTCTCCCGACTTCAGTCCGTATGGGAATGTTCTGAAGATTTGGGTCATTGCTCGATAATCGTCCCGTCGCCGATGCGACCTGGTTAAAGACAGTATGAACTCTTTTTGTTTTCGGATTGACTGCTTGCTTTAAGCCATCAAGATATGTTGATTTAAGTTTTGTCAAAATCCTGTAGTCAACAAGAAGCGAGGCAATCTCATGCTGATATCTTAATTCTTCCAGGACTTTTACATCAGTTGAAAATCCTGTTTTAGTCTTTCGGACCGGCGTAAGATTTAGTTTTTTGAACAATATTTCCGCAAGCTGCTGTGTCGAGTTTATATTAAATTTTTCCCCGGCAGCTTTATATATCTTCTCTTCAAATTCAATTATTAATTTTTCCGTCTCTTTATTAATTACAGCTAAAATCTTTTCATCAACCCTAAATCCCTCGAACTCCATTTCAGAAAGGACTTTTATCAGGGGAAATTCAATCTCCTCGCAGAGTCTGAAAAGATTCATCTTCCCTAATTCGTATTTAGTCCTGTAATAAAGCTGCAAGGTAAGGTCTGCATTTTCGGCTGCATATTCTCCGGCTCTGGCAACATCTACTTTGTCCATTGTTATTTGGTCTTTGCCTTTGCCGGTAAGTTCTTTTTTCGAAATTGGTTTATAGCTCAGATATTTTTCTGATAAAGAATCCATATCATGCGCGCCGTCAGACTGCACCACATGCGCTGCTATTAAGGTATCAAAATAAATATTCGCTATTTCAATATCATAGTTTCTCATTACAAGATAATCATGTTTAATATTCTGACCGGCGAATTTAATTTTTTTATTCTCCAGTACCGGCTTTATTTTTTCGATTGCAAAATTTAGCTCGATACCGCCAATGCTGTTATTACTGACTTTTATCGGGGAATCGAAAAGTGTCTGCTCGCTTTTATTTCTCTTACCCTTCTTGTCGAATGCCTTCCCTGATATCGGAACGTAGTATGCTTCCTTTTCTGCAAATGAAAATGACATCCCCGAAATATTGCAGTTCATGCAGTCCGCAGCGTCAGATTCAGTATTAAAACTTATTATATTTTGCTCCGAAAGTTTTTCTATCAGATTCAGGTATTCTTCATTATTATTAATGATGTGATAATTATGCCTGACATCTTTGATTGTCTTGATTCTTTTTACATCCGGGGGAATATCAACTTTTACATTTTCAATCTTTACACCTTTAATATTAATAATATTAATTTTGGCTTCTTCTGCCGGCTCTTCCTTTACTGGACTGAGAGCGCCTTTGGAAAATTTCTTTACGAGTGTTTTAAACTCCAGTTCATCGAAAAGAGAAGTAAGCTTTTTTATGTCGGCATCTTTCTTATTAAGGTTGTGAAAGTTTATTTTTAAAGGAATGTCAGTTTTGATGGTGACGAGCATATGAGACATCTTCGCAAGGTCTCGGTGAAGAAGTATGTTCTCCTTGAGCTTCGGCTTTGTAATCTTATCAATGCCTGCATAAATATTTTCTATCGAGCCGAATTCCTGAATGAGTGACATTGCAGTCTTTTCCCCTACTC
>JBBRTN010000115.1:0-6190 GCA_038244395.1 Ignavibacteria bacterium | reverse complement strand
TTTCATTTTTTAATTTTTAAAGTTATGAAATTTTAAAATTGTGAATTTTGATTTATGCCATCCTTCAACGAACGACTGCTCAGATAACGTAAGGACCAATATTTCTTTCGTTAGAGTTTTCCATATTTGTTATTTTATTATATATTATATTCATTTTACAATATCACATTTAAATTTCAAATTTATTTGCGGATTCAATGTATCGTTTGTTGTTACAGCAATACTTTTTTCCACGTGTCTTTCTCTACCCTGTGTATTAAATGTAATTTTAATCTCGCCGCTTTCACCTTTGGCATATTCGGTCTTGCCGTCTGTCGCGGCTCCCGTGCAGCCGCATGAGGGCTGAACCTTCCCGATTACAAGCGGCTCTTCTCCCTCATTCGCGAATTTAAATGAATACTCAAGCTGAGGTCCCTGTGCCACCGTTCCGAAATCGTGTGATTCTTCTTCGAAAATTATTTTTGCTTTTTCAAATGCGGACTGTGATGCAGGGAGTTTTGAATTTGAAAACAGGAATAGTGTAACTATTGTAATTAAAATTAATGTGATTATTGAAAAGATTATTTTGCTTGAGTTTGTTTTATTTGAGTTTCTCATGATTTTTCATTTAAAGTTTTTAAAATATTTATTTAATCAAAACCATTTTCTTCACGACAGAATATTCACCCGCCGTGATTTTATAAAAGTACATTCCGCTCGCAAGGCTTGAACCGTTAAATGTAGCTGTATATCTGCCTGCATTTAAATTTTCATTAACTAAAGTTGCGACTTCTCTTCCGGTCAGATCATAAATTTTTAAAGTCACAAAATTTGCTGACGGCAAATCGTAATTTATTTTAGTAGTCGGATTAAATGGGTTTGGGAAATTTTGCGATAGAGAATATTCCGTCGGGAGTGTAGTCTCGGTCAGTGTTTCTCCGTTATTTGAATTATCCAGTTCCGAAACATGATTTTCAGGATTTGTAATTGAATAATTTTCTTTCCCGTTGTATGCAATTATTTTTGTCTGCATTTTATTTTCTGCACTTGTCCATTTTAAATTAAGAGGTACATCCTGTGCAAATGTATCAGCCGATGTCTCAAGTTTCATTCGTGCAACAAGCACTCCTGGACTTTGCGCAGGAATTAACGGAAGCGATTCTTTATCCGGATTGATAGGGTTTACAGAAAGCCGCAGAATATTCTCCGAGACAGACGGGTTACGCGGTCTCATTGCATCCGGTAATCCGGAGCTTACAATTGAATAAATCAAATTTCCCCCGTTAGCTATCTTCGGATTGAATTCCAAAAAATACTGTCCAAGGGAATATCTGAGTTCTTCCTGACTCGTATTCGTATTAAGTAAATAAATATCAAACTCCAGAGATTTATCCGAAGTAAAATTTAAATTTGTTAAAGTTAGCTTGTAGCTTGTGTTGTTTGCAAAGCTGACGTTCATCAGAAAGAATATTCCAATGATTAGGTTTAGTAAAGTTTTCATTTTAGTTTTTTGTTTTAAGTTTTTAAATTTTTTTTTATGAATGTTTATTTGATTGTATATTTTCCGATTATGCCATCCTTATTTTTCATATTTATTTATTAAGGAGGATGGCTTGACTGAACAGGAGGTGATTTATTGGATGAAGTAAAATTTTTCATATTTGTTTTTCAATTTAATTGAGTTTCAAAATATAATTTACTTATTGATTTAGCAAAGAAAGGTTTACCTGAATTTAGAAAATACTGGAGATTCAAGTTCAGAGTTTTCATTTCTTTTTGACCTCTGATAAAATTTTTTTGTAGATTTTTTTTAGGAAATTTCATTTCAAATCATTTTTAGTTTTTTAAAACCGGCGGAATCAAAAAAACTGATACTGCCGGTTCGTTCTTTCTATTTGTTCTTAAAACCCATTCCGGAATTCTGACTTAATTGTATTTGTCCGTAGGCTGTATTTTTTCCCTCTTCACTCATCAAAGGCGCATAAACCCGGATGAACATGAATGTCAGAACTGCTGCCTTTATTCTAATTTTGATTAAGCTTTTCATTTTGATTTGTCTTTTAGTTATTAAAAATTTTAATACAAACATATTGCAAAAGCAGAATCATTACAAAGAAACTTTTTCCCGAAAAACTCACAAAAGAATCATAAGAATTTGAATTTTATATTAAAACTGAGTTCGTTTTAAAGGTTTTATAGGTTTGTTTCCTCACAAAAAAGAGCTGATTTAATCCATAAAGGCATCCTGCTTATTGAAATAATCAAAACATTCAATGATGAAGAATTAAAATTCTTCAGGAAATTTCTTGCTTCACCTTTTAATAAATCTCTGAGACACAAGGATGGAGGGAATACTGACAATGAGCAAAAGGGAAGTGAAGTAGAGCATGTTAAAAATAATAATCAGGTACACAAGAAAAGTATTATAATATTTGTTGCTGCATCTCCCAAAATGAAATTGGTTAACGGCATGGAGTTCTGAAATTTCAGGACGATTTTTTAAAAAAAACCTTGATATAATAAACCCGAAAAATTATCTTATTAATATTTTGAATTTATAAAACGTTAATCGTAGTATACTTAAGTTCAAACTCCGGATAAACAATTAAACAAAGATATAATGGATAGTATACTTTCAAAAAAACAAGAAGAGCTTTGCAGCACATCAAAATGGGATTTTTCAAATCTTAAGGCTTTGTTCATAAATTGCACTCTGAAAAAATCTCCTGAAATATCTAATACTGAAGGCTTGATAAGACAATCAATTGCAATAATGGAAAAGAATAAAGTATCAGTTGAATTGTTAAGAGCTTCAGATTATGATATAGCTCCCGGAGTATATGCGGATATGACAAAGCATGGCTATTCAAAGGATGATTGGCCCGCTGTTTATAAAAAGGTAAAAAATTCCGATATCCTTGTCATCGGTTCACCGATCTGGCTGGGTGAGAAATCTTCAATTTGCCAGAAGGTTATCGAAAGGCTCTACGGGCAATCCGGAGAGTTAAATGAAAAAGGCCAGTACTCTTATTACGGACGTGTAGGCGGATGCATTATCACAGGAAATGAGGATGGAATAAAACACTGCAGCATGGGAATATTGTATTCGTTACAGCATCTTGGATATACGATTCCACCGCAGGCAGATGCAGGATGGATTGGTGAAGCGGGTCCGGGTCCCTCTTATCTTGATCCGGGATCGGGTGGTCCTGAAAATGATTTTACAAACAGAAATACTACTTTCATGACCTGGAATCTTCTGCATATTGCGAGAATATTAAAAGATAATAATGGAATTCCTGCGCATGGAAATCAAAGATCGGAATGGGATGCCGGCTGCCGTTTTGATTATCCAAATCCAGATTACAGATGAGAGGGGAGTGTTTCTATTTTGAGAAAAGATTCCATCTCATGAATGATGGAATCTTTGAATATAAAAATTAAGCTTATTACAATTACAAAATTATTTTACAATGACCATTTTCTTTGTATTGACGAAGTTATAACTACCGCTTTGTGCTGTTATTGTATAGAAATAAATTCCGCTTGAGAAATTGCCTGCATTGAAATTAACATTATAATATCCTGCTCTCTGAAATTTATTCACCAACGTCATTACTTCTTTTCCTGACATATCAAATATTCTTAAACTGACTTTTCCATCAGAAGGAATATCATAAAATATCTTTGTTGACGGATTAAGGGGTTAGGATAATTTTGTGATAAAGAAAATTTTTCCGGTGCTCCTATTACAATTTCGTTTTGAAGTTCATAGTATTTATAATTGCCATTCAAATCAATTTGCTTTAATCTGTAATTATATATTCCCGTATTAAGATCTTTATCTTTAAATAAATAATTGTATGGGTTAGTCGAAGTTCCACGCCCTTGTACAAATCCTGCATTGATCCATTCGTTTTGTGTTTGCTCTTTGGTATTAGCTCTTTCAACTTCAAAGCCTGAATTATTTATTTCAGATACCGTACTCCAGTTCAATATCACATCACGCTTATTGACCATAGCATTAAAAGAAGAAAGTTCAACAGGAAGAATTGCATCATTCCCAGATATCGTCGACATAAATGCCGTCAACTATTGCTCCTAAGGTATTGCCGCTGTAACATTGAAATAAATCAATTACACCGTTATTATCCATATCAGGATCCGGACCTGCTTTTGGACCAAGCGTAGGTGCGGGTTCAGTAGAAAGCGGTGCAGATGAAAATACAAATAAGCTTAATGAATCGTTTGATGAACCCGGATTAAATGGATATTTTAATACTAATAAGTAAGTGGTATTTTTTAAATACTCAGCCGGAGTATAAATCGGAGCTTCAAATTTTTTGCTAATACCGAATGCTACTCCACCAAATGAATCCCGAATAAAAATCAAACAATGAGAGTTTGCTAACTATGGAAGCGGTGAGAGAGATGCAAAATAAGTTCCGGATGCTCCTGCACGAAAGACGTTTATCATAAGAGACACATAAACGCTTCCTGTGGAAATACCCGGATAATTAAATATCTGAGCTACACCATCCGGGGTTGTTGTATCGAGCTTAACTGCGTTACCGATTCCTGAACCTGCATATGACGGGAATGTAAGTCCGGGTGAAGTAATTCTCATATATTCAACACCAAGTGGTGCAATACTACGCCAATGATATGCTAAGGTATCACCGTCAGGATATTCAAAATTTTCAATCCAATACTGCGGATAAATTTTAGGTGTGAGAAAGATTGTGAAGCAAAAAAGTAATATTAATTTTTTCATATCGTGCTCCTTTAATTTAGTTTAATATATTTTACCTGTTTGGAAATATATTTAAAACAAGGTTGGGATATTAGATCGATTATGCAACGTTAATTAAATATTCGGATTATCCCAACCCATTCAACCCGAGTCCAGTTAAGCAATCAGCGCAATCCGGAATTAAGATTAAAAATTTAAGCATTCCTTAGAATTCTTACTCAAAGGGAGGTTTAATTTTTCCGGTCATTTCCGAAAAAAGTCCGCGATTGCATTAGAAATTCAATTGACTAAAAATAATAATTTTAGTATTTTGTGAGTTCCAAACAAAGTAGCTAAAAATAATTTGCCAACAATAAATCAGTTAATCAGAAAAGGCCGGAAGAAAATCATCTCCAAGAGCAAGGCGCCGGCGATGGATTCATGTCCGCAAAAACGCGGAGTCTGTACGAGAGTTTATACATCTACTCCGAAGAAACCGAATTCAGCTTTAAGAAAAGTAGCGAGAGTAAGACTTACAAACGGTATTGAAGTAACAGCCTATATCCCGGGTGAAGGTCATAATCTTCAGGAACACTCAATTGTATTGATAAGAGGCGGAAGAGTTAAAGATCTGCCGGGAGTAAGATATCATATAATAAGAGGAGCGCTGGATACGGCAGGAGTTGCCAACAGAAAGAAGGGGCGTTCGAAATACGGCGCTAAGAAAATCAAGACAGCTGCAAGTTAAAATAAAATCATAAATTAAAAATACTTTAATATTTAATGAGAAGAAAGCGAGCAGAAAAGAGAACCAGAAGACCTGACCCGAGATTTGATGATATACTGATCGGAAGATTTATAAATAATTTAATGTGGGACGGGCAGAAGCAGGTTGCTCAGAGAATAATGTATGATGCTTTTAAGATAATCGGAGATAAGACGAAGAGCGAGCCCATTGATACATTCAGAAAAGCAATCAGCAATGTACAGCCGGCAATTGAAGTAAGATCAAGAAGAGTCGGAGGATCTACGTATCAGGTGCCGACAGAAGTAAGACCTGACAGAAGAATAGCATTAGCTATAAAGTGGATATTAAATTATACCCGGGCCAGAAATGAAAAGTCCATGTCTTTGAGACTGGCGAACGAACTGATGGCGGCTTCGGTTGGAGAAGGAAGTTCAGTAAAGAAAAAAGAAGACGTGCACAAGATGGCAGAAGCAAATAAGGCTTTTGCACATTTCAAGTGGTAAATTTTTAAAGAGTATATTAGTTAACAAATTAAAATCAAAAAAAAGATAGTTTTAATATATTATGCCAAGACAATTTACATTAGATAAAACAAGAAACATCGGTATCATGGCTCACATTGACGCCGGAAAAACAACTACCACTGAAAGAATACTATATTATACCGGTAAGCTTCACAGAATAGGTGAAGTTCATGAAGGTGCTGCGACTATGGACTGGATGGAGCAGGA
>JBBRTN010000114.1:0-6190 GCA_038244395.1 Ignavibacteria bacterium | reverse complement strand
TTTTTAAAATAATTCTGCCGCTGCTTTTCATTTTCTTCGCTGTGATAAGCTATAGTTTAATTAAGGAGTGGGGTTATGCATCCGTTTATTCTGAAAAGGTCATAGATAATCTGAACGGACTGAACTTAGATAAGGATAAGAAAAACATTATACTCGGTCTGCCCGCGAGATTGGGACAGACTCATATGCTTGAGTATGCAGCCGGACCTTATAACTATGAGAAGTACGGGAAATTTATTCTTCAGGATAAAATTTATGATATTATTTACGGCGGTTCCCTGGATACAAATTCTCTTGGTTCGCAAATTTCAATAAAACAGATTTCCAAAAATGAATATGAACTGGAGACAACCGGCGGAACACAATATTTCCTGAAACCAGACGGCAATCCCGGCAAGTACATCGATGAAAATATTATCATCAAATTGTCCGGAAAAAATTCATTCAGAAAATTCAAGAAGATGTACGTCAAAGTTTTATTTGATAAGGCAAATGTCTATGTGCTTAACGGGGATAATTTTATTAAGCTGCAATGAATTTCAGAATACTTCAACTTACTCCGGACTTTAATTATTCAGACGGAAGGTCATACTACGTTTACCTGCTGCTGAAATATCTTAACAGAAGCGGGCACAAAGCAGCTCTCTGCACAAACGGAGGAAATTCCTTTGACAGATTAAATGATGAGGGCATACAAGTTTACACATTTCCAAATCTCTTAAAGAAATCATATTTTCCTGAATCGGTAAAATTTATATCAGGAATTATTGAACAAGAAAAAATTGATATTATACACAGTCATCACCGGTATCTTGAATTATTATCACTGACGGCTGCAAGAGGTAAAAATGTTCATACAGTATTTACGGCATTGAGCATAGTTGACAGGAGGTATTTTGTCGAATATAAATCCGAAAAAATTATCGCAGTCAGCAACGCTGTGAGAGACATGCTCATTAAACGGTTCAGCGTAAACAAAAAACGAATTTCCCTGATTCCTAATTTTACGGACAGCGAAGAGATAAAAGAAAATGTAAATCCGGAAAGTACTAAATATAAAAAACTAAAAAAACTGCCCGCGGGACAAACGGCCATTTTATCAATAGGACGATTTCATAAAGAAAAGAACTATGAGACATTGTTGAATGCAGTTTCATTACTGAAAAAATATGATATAAAATTGATTTTTGTAGGTGAAGGCTCTGAAAAATCTGGATATGATAAAATTATAAGTAGAAGCGAACTTAATGCCGAATTTTTTCCGCCTCAAAGAAACCTTAAAGAGTTTTTTGAGATTTCCGATATATGCATACTGACTTCAGTCAGAGATCCTTTCCCGGGATTCATGCTTCAAAGCGGACTTCACCGAAAAGCATTCATCGGAGCTGATACAGACGGAATATCCGAGATGATAAGAAACGGAAAGAATGGATTATTATTTAAAAAAAGAAACGAGCATGAGCTTGCGGAAAAGATAAAGTTATTTATGGAGAATGATTTATTAGCGGCGGAATGTGCGGACAATTTGTACAGAGAAGTACTTGATAAATATACGGAAAAATCTGTCATCCCTGAGATTGAAGATTTATACACGGGACTTTTTCTCTGAATACAACTCAAATAAATGCTTGCTGACAAAATCGAAACTATAAAAATATTCGGCGTTAAGGTCAGCAAACTGACATACCAGGAATTTCTGCAATGCATAAAAGAAAATATTAATAATACCGAAAAAGGAATTACGATAGGTTATGCCAACGCAGATACTTTAAACAAAGCATACTGCAATAAAAGCCTTAAAGATATTTTTAATTCATTTGATTTAATACATCCGGATGGAACGGGAGTTTTCCTGGCATCAAAATTTTTATACGGGAATAATGGTTTAGAGGAAAGAATTTCAGGATCGGATTTCTACAGTATCTTAATCGATGAATCAATAAAAAATAACTGGAAATATTTTTTTTTCGGACACAGCAATGAAGTGCTTGACAAAATAAAGGAATCACACCCTTTGTTGAAAATATCCGGACTTCACGAAGGTTACAAATATAATAATTCAGAAGTAATATATTATATAAATAAATCGAATTCAGACATAATAATCGTTGGCTTAAGCTCGCCTAAACAGGAAAAATGGATTTTTGATAATAAAGGCAAGATAGATTTTAAAGTAATGCTCACAGTTGGTGACGGCATCAAAGTATTTGCCGGAGATAAAATTCGCGGACCGGTTTTTTTGAGAAGGATTGGTCTGGAATGGGTTGTAAGATATATTACAAGCCCGGTTTCCAACTTCAAAAAATACATTCTGGGAGTACCTCTTTTCATATTCAGGATTTTCAGGGAAAAACCAAAACTTAATTAAAGTGAAATTTTTACTTAAAAGTTGTATATTGCGTTTACACATTCAAAATTAATCCGGATTAAACCAAAAAAAGGAGAGTATGAATTAAGGCTACGATATTATTCTTTAATTAGTATCAATCCTCTATTATGAAAAAAATAATCTATTCGTTTATCATTTTTCTTTTATTTTCAAATTTTTCACTCTCCCAAAATTATAACTGGATAACCCCGAACAAAGTATATTTAAAACTCTTCATAAATGACGATGGGATTTACAGGATTAATAAATCCGATTTCACAAATGCCGGAGTCAGCACAGCAGGTTTAGATCCCCGCACAATAAAGGTTTTATACAAAGGCAACCAGATTCCAATATATTTTCAGGGTGAAGATGACGGTGTATTTAATGATAATGATTTTTTTGATTTTTACGGTACCAGGAATTACGGAGGACCGACCCCGCACAGGGATGCTTATTCAAATGTCACGAAGTATACAATTGATGAATATTATAACCAGTACTCGGATACAAGTGTTTACTGGGTTGGCTGGGATGGAAGCAACGGCTTAAGGATGGAAAAATCCGCTTATGTATCCCCTTTAAATATTACAGATACTTATTTTTATAAGCCCGTTCACTTTGAGCAGGATAATTTTTATGACAAAGGAGAGACAACTGATCCTGCCACCGATTACAGATATTTCAGTACTGAAATAGTTGTTGGTGAAGGCTGGTTCTGGAAAAGAATGGATGTAAACAACAGGATACTTTCAAACGATATTCTCATAGATGACCTTTCTCCATCCGGTCAGTTATGCAGTTTAAAGGTATTCATAAAACCGATTTCATTTGCCAGGACTGTACAGAATGAACACAGAGTGGAAGTAAAAATAAATAACACACTTATAAATACCCTGATCACAGACAGCTTATATAAAATTGACACAACGATTACTTTCCCCTCTTCGCTTCTCCTCAACAACTCTAATAATAATGTGACTTTTAATTATGTTCCCATTGAGACAGGACTCTACTCGCCTATAGTGTATATGGATTTTTTCAGTTTATCATACCCGAGAGATTTTGCAATAAGGAATAGCAATCTCAGAATTAACCTTACAGGAGCTGATACTACTTCAAAAAGAATAGGTATTACAGGTTACAATTCTGCAAACGAGCTGAATATATATGATATTAAAAATAACATACGCATCGAGAATTTTTCAGGGAATCAGTTTACAGGAAAAAGTAATTCGACTTTTGAAATCATAAATAATAATATTACAAAAAAGCCTTTCAGAATAATAAGCCGTCAGGTAAAAGATCTAGTCACTGCAACCAACGGCGCTGACTATCTTGTCATTTATAATAAACTATTTGAATCTCAATCAGAGCAGCTGAGAACTCACAGGGAAAGCTTTGACAATTTCAGAGCAGTGAAGGCGGAGATTGAAGATATCTATGATATTTTTAATTACGGAATGGAAGACCCTGTCGCAGTCAGAAATTTTGTAAAATATGTTTATGATAACTGGACTTTGCCAAAACTGGAATACGTTTGTTTGTTCGGCAGAGCATCACTTGACCCGAAAAGAAATGATCCAAGCAACCAGTATTATAAGAATTATATTCCGACCTATGGCAATCCACCTTCCGACGGATATTTTGTAAATTTTAATATGGGCACCTTTACATATTACCACCAGATTTCTATAGGAAGGTTACCGGTTTATACGACAACCGAAGCTCAGATTGCAGTTGATAAAATTGTTAATTACGATGTTCAGCCTCCCGACAAATGGTGGAAAAAATATATTGCAATTACCGGAGGCGGAAACAGATCCGAGCAGTTGAATTTCCAATATAAATCGGATAATCTTATAAGCAACTACATAAGTACGCCTGCGCCGTGCATGCAGGTTTCCAGGATATACAGAAATGATTCTACCGGTTTTATTACATATAATTATAAAGATTCAATCAAGAGGGAATTTGACAGAGGCGCGTTACTGGTTAATTTCATTGGACATGCCGCTGCAGAGGATTGGGAGATAGGACTAGAAGATCCGAATTCACTGACCAATGGAGGGAAGCAGCCGCTCGTATTAAGCTTCACATGTTACACGGGAAAGAATGCTGAGCCAAACTTCAGAAGTTTTGGTGAAAATTTTTTCCTGCTGCCAAATAAATGTGCAATCGGATTTGTAGGAACTACAGGCTGGAGCTTCTCCGGAACCGGCGACAGGTTTAATGAATTTATGCTTAGAAATTTTTCTATAGACAGCGCGAGAAGAATTGGCGATATGCTTTCATTTGCATCTCAAAGGACAAGCTTTGACTCGTCAAGTTTTGCCGGAAGGAACACAATAAATTGCTATAACCTGATCGGAGACCCTGCTACAAAACTTCTCATGCCTGGTAACCCTGAATTTGATATAAAGCAAAATGAATATTCACTTTCAAATCCGTTTCCGGCGCTTGGAGAAAATATTAAGCTGTCAGTTTTTCCGAAGAATCTCGGGACAAGCGTTGATTCAATAAAAATCAGATTTGATCTGCGCAAGGACGGAGTTTCAACATTACAAAAAGATACCGTAGTAAATAATTTTTGCTACATTGATACTGTTGGTTATTTTTTCTCCGTTGCTGCCATTGGAAATTATACAATGTCAGTGATACTTGACCCCGATCATACTTACAGACAGAAATTTTATGATAATGATTCTATTACTTTTTCACTGACTCTGAGAAATTTATCCTATGTGCCTGTTAAGCCACTCGATAATTCATTATTGAATTCACCGGGATTCAGATTCACGGGATTAAATCCTAATGTCAACTTAAGTGCAAGCTCCGTTAAAATAATTTTACAGGTTGATACGTCGAAGACATTCAGCTCATCTGTATTGCAAACATTCAATAACAATAATCTTTCGGGAATCTCAAGCAGTTTTGATGTCTCTCTTCCTGTTCAGACTTTGAATACTGTTTATTTTCTCAGGACTAATGCAATAATCAATAATGACAGTTCAGGCTGGTCGGCGATACAACGAGTAATTTACAATCCAAATATTGTAAACGATAGCAGGTCCGGCGATTCCGCTTACATAATTTATTGCGTGAAGCCGGATCAGTTTGGGGAATCAAATTTACATGATGTAAAATATACCGGAAACGGTTTTGTTCTTGATAACTTTAACGGCATACTGCAATCAAGATCTTACGGAAGCAACGGTCCTGAAGCTTCTTTTTTTATAATAAACAACACGCAGTATTTCAGTGACGGTGCGGGAAATCAGGGAATGAATATTGCCAAAGTAAAAAGATTGACAGGTGTATCTCCTGAGATAAAAAATTTCAGGATGAACTTTCCTTCATCTTCAGATTCAGTACTGGATTTCTTAAATACATTTGACAGCACGGAATACATGATGCTATATCTTTCATCATACGTTCCGGATTTTGACAGCATCCGTCATGCAACCAAAAATAAGTTTAAAGAATTCGGCAGTATTTTCGCCGATTCAATTTTGCCTAAAAGCAATCCTTTGAATTTATTTGATACGTGGTCATTCATCGGATACCTTGGAGCTGATACCTCTCAAACAAGTGAGAAATTTCACAGGTTCGTTTCTGACTTCATACAGGAGCCATTGAATTGTATTATCAATCCTGTATTTCAGAGAACATCGGGAACAATTTCGCAGACATACGGCATTGCCGATAAATGGAAAGAATTTTCTTGGGAGCAGACTTTAAGCGCTAACAACGCCATTAAATTTGATGTGCTTGGAATCAACAAAGACAACGTTCCGACTTTGTTGTTTTCAAATCTTACGA
>JBBRTN010000113.1:0-6193 GCA_038244395.1 Ignavibacteria bacterium | reverse complement strand
TTCATTCCTTTCATCATCTTTTTTGTCATCGTAATTCTTTATTCCGATAAAATAAGTAATCCCGATTAAAATATAGAAAATAGCCTTGGAGAATAAAACATTTTCTGTATATTTATTAATTAATCTTGCAAAGTCACGGAAGCCAATGGTAGAAACCAGGATAAAGAACGGAATCAAAGGCATCATGTATCTGCCGTACATATGGGCGTAAGGAAGCTTTATAAAATAAACCAGTACTAATCCTAAAATAAATAATATATAAAGTGTGTTCTGATTGTATATCAGTTTTGTGAAATCAGATATGAACTTAAGAAAAGAAAAAATAAATCCTATCATCAGAACGAAATATGCGCCGGTCTTGAAATACTCCCATACTTCATTCTTTAAAAAAGACCACTGACTCCTAAACTCGGGCGAATAGTAAGCAAGTTTAGCTTTATAAGTATTTGGCAGCAGAGATCCGGAAAGCATAAGGTTCATTGCGAAATAAAGACCGACAATCCCGAGGAAAATTACTGCAATTTTCTTTAAATCTTTATTTTCAAACAGTCTAAGATTTGCTTGCCTGTTTGAATAAAACAAAACTAAAATATAGTCAAGTACGACAGCGATAATAAAAACTATACCGTCGGGCCTTGTCCATAATACCAATCCTAAAGTAACTGCAAAAGGTACTGCACTCCGCTTCTTGTATAAATACGTACATAGTACAAGCATGAAAATAAACATTGTGGTTTCCATTCCGGAAACCGAAATGAAATTAATCCATTTGTCTATTATAAATATACCTGTGCACAGGAGCGCAAAAAATCCTTCCTTATTAAACTCCAGTGAACAAAGATTATAAAATGCCACAGACGCAAGTGCGAAAAAAAGAATTCCGAGAATATAGCTGATTGCGAATTCATTTTTAGTTATCAGAAAACCAATTGCGGCGATGATTGTATACAAAGGAGAAGTCGTACCCGATGTCACCATCTCATTTTTGAAATAAGAAAAACTAAAATATTGAGCTAAGTTTCGGGCGAATGTAAGATGAATCCAGGGATCATCGAGCGGGAAACTGAAAGCATGATTCTGCTTGTATGCTGTCCGTAAATAAATGAAAGCAAAGAAGACAGGTAAAATAGTAACTGATATGTAAAGCAGTATTCTTAATAATTTACCGCTATGAAATGCATTCTCGAAATTGTATGTACTTGAATCAATATTCAGGGATCGCTTTTTTTTGGAAGGGATTTTGATTTTTTTCATATTTTCAAAATAATTATTTGTACAAGTAAATTCAATTTTAATAAATTAAACTATTTCGTGAAGCAGTCTCAACTGCAAAACGGTTTGAGAACAACAGTGCAAAATAAAATCCGATAATTAAACATGATGCTATATAAGGCCTGCGGGGAGACGCCGTTGCCTTTAAATTTATAACTTGATACTTTTTAATATATATAATAGTTTAGAACGCATCAAATAACACACCTTAATACTTCTAAGGAAATTATTTAAATCATTTTTAAATTCAACACATTCATAAATTAATTTTATATTTAAATTAAACTAAACAAAGACTACCCTCGGTTTTCAACCCCCCAGGAAAGGATTTCAACAATGGACACAAAAAACAACAACACCACCAGTAAGACGGCATCGTTCACCGATTCAAAAAACGTTACGGATTTAAAATCAAAGAAAGTATCTGAACTTATTGCTATTGCAAAAGACCTCGATGTTTCGGGATACAGTGATCTTAAGAAACAGGAATTGATATTCAAAATCATCGAAGCTCAGACGAAAAAAGACGGATTCGCTTTTGCCGTCGGAGTTTTGGAAGTATTGCCTGATGGATATGGATTCCTCCGATCTGTTGATTACAACTATCTTCCCTCGCCGGATGATATTTATGTATCTCCTTCCCAGATCAAAAAATTTCTTTTAAGAACAGGTGATACGGTAAGCGGTCAGGTAAGACCTCCCAAAGAAGGTGAAAGATTTTTTGCTTTACTGAAAGTCGAAGCAGTAAATTTTGAAAACCCTGATACAATAAGGGACAGAATACTGTTCGATAATTTAACACCTCTTTATCCGCAGGAAAAAATTAATCTCGAGGTTGCACCGGGAGAATTTTCAATGAGGATCATGGATCTTTTTACACCCGTTGGCAAAGGCCAGAGAGGATTGATAGTTTCCCCGCCAAAAAGCGGTAAGACGATTTTACTACAAACACTTGCAAACAGCATAACTAAAAATCACCCTGAAGTTCACCTCATTGTACTCCTGATTGACGAACGTCCTGAAGAAGTAACTGATATGGAGAGAAACGTGAATGCTGAAGTAATCAGCTCAACGTTTGATGAACCGCCTGAAAGACACGTGCAGGTTTCGGAAATAGTATTGCAAAAAGCAAAAAGACTTGTAGAAGCAAAGAAAGATGTTGTAATACTTCTCGACAGTATTACGCGGCTTGCAAGAGCCCACAACACCGTCATTCCTCACAGCGGAAAAATTTTATCCGGAGGTGTTGATGCCAATGCTCTTCACAAGCCAAAAAGATTTTTCGGAGCAGCAAGAAATATAGATGAAGGCGGAAGCTTAACTATCATTGCCACCGCTTTAATCGAGACGGGAAGCAGGATGGACGAAGTTATTTTCGAAGAATTTAAAGGAACCGGTAACATGGAAATTGTTCTCGACAGAAGATTATCCGACAGGAGAGTTTTCCCGGCAATTGATTTAAATAAATCCGGAACAAGAAAAGAAGAACTTCTTTTGACTTCAGAAACAATGACAAGAATCTGGCTGCTTAGAAAACTTCTTTCTGACTATAACCCTATTGAAGCAATGGAATTTTTATTGGAAAAAATGCGCGGAACAAAGTCTAATAAAGAATTTTTAGCCTCGATGAATTCCTAAGAAGTCTATGTTTATTCACATGCAGTTATGAAAAAAGTTATACTTATCAACTCAATTGCCGAAGAAATCCGGATAGCAATTTCCGAAGACGGTAAGCTTGCAGAATTTTTTCTTGATACACCCGATAAGGAACGCAATGTCGGCGATATTTATCTCGGAAAAATCGGCAAAGTCATTCCAGGTATAAGGGCTGCGTTTATTGACCTTGGATTTCAGCAGGATGCTTTTCTTCATTTCTCGGATGTTGGCAGTTCATTGAAAGAATATGCATCTATCATCGGCGATGATTCTGAAATTGAAGAAGATGATGACGAAGATGAAGATGCACCTGTAACTCCTGTTAAACAGGAAACTACCTCTAATAAATATTCTAATCCTAACCTTGAAAGAGGACAGGATATCATAGTTCAGATAACAAAAGAGCCGGTCGGTAATAAAGGATTTCGCGTCACATCAAAAGTTTCCATTCCCGGAAGATACCTTGTCCTGATTCCTTTCGAAAAAAAAATAGGACTATCGAAAAAGATTTATAATCCCAAGGAAAAGAGAAGGCTGCGCGCCATTGTAAAATCTACACTCCCCAAAGGTTTTGGCATAATAATAAGAACAGTAGCTGCAGGACAGGATGAAAGTTTAATACTCGATGACCTGAACACTCTCATTAAAACATGGAATGAAATTCAGGGAAAACTGAAATCTGCACAATCACCTTACATACTTCATAAGGACGTTTCAACAACTTCATCCGTCGTCAGAGATTTATTCAAAGAAGATATTAGCAGGGTAATTATTGATTCAAAAAAAGTATTCAGGGATATCAAAGTTTATGTGGATGACACTTCGCCGGAATTTTCGGACAAGATAGAATTATATTCAGGCGACCAGCCTTTATTCGATGTATATAATATTGAAAAGCAAATCGAAGAATCACTTCAGAGAAAAGTATGGCTGAAGAACGGAGGATACATCATCATAGAACCAACGGAAGCTATGACGGTAGTAGATGTGAACAGCGGTAAATACGCCAAGCACAGAGACCAGGAAGTTAATTCACTGAATACAAATCTCGAGTCTGCAAAGGAAATTGTCCGGCAGATCCGGCTCAGAGATATCGGAGGAATTATAGTAATTGACTTCATTGACCTCTATGATGAAAAAAACAGAAGACGTCTGTTTGAAGAAGTCAGGAAAGAATTTAAATACGACCGTGCGAAGTCTACAATACTCCCGGTTAGTGAATTCGGAATAGTTGAGATTACAAGGCAGAGAGTCAGACAGAATATAATTCACAGCATATCAGACCGTTGTCCGATGTGCAGGGGCACAGGACATGTTCAGTCGAAATCAACTTTCATGAACAGGATGGAAAGATGGCTGCAAAGATACAAAGGCGGCAACAACGGTATCAGCATCTCTCTTAAAATAAATCCTTACATAAAAAACTATCTCACCGAAGGAATAATCAGTAAGGTAATTAAGATTCAGGTTAAAAATATGCTTATTATAAAACTCGAAGAGGACGATTCTCTTCCGCTTGATGAATTCAGAGTTTACTCAAAAAAATTGGGTAAGGATATTACAGAGGAGTTTGATAAATAAATTTGCTTTAAGTCCCGCCGGATATTTCTTTAAGATATTCCCACGAATAAATTCCCGTATTGTGCTTGTCCTTCCAAATAATCTGAATTGCATAATTACCAACCGTTTCAATTTTTTCGATTTCATAAAATCCTGCAGCCTTGAATGGAGACTTTAGCGGAATATATGAACTGAAAATTACGGTTTCACCTTTGCAGTGAACGCACGGGCAGTTGTCCCGCAGTTCTGCCAGCGTAATTTCAGAAACACTGTCATCATTCCATGTTATCATCAATGATTCGTTTTCCGTTTTTTTTATTTTCTTTGGCTGATTCATTTAAGTTAGGTTAATTCATCACTAAGATTTCCTTATTCGTCATCCTTATTCGTCAGGAGTGTTAAAGAAATTTTATAACGGCATTTATCAACGTTGGATTATTTTTATAAACGTCCGAACATTTGTTTATCAGACTTATCTTGATCCAAGAACTACTTTGAGAACTACTTTTTCGTTTCCTCTTAACACAGTTACTTCCGCTTCTTCACCAGGTTTAAATTCACCCATTGCATACATATAATCATAAATATTTTTGACATCCTTATTTCCGAATTTGATTATAATATCTTCGGCTTTCAGTCCGCCGTTTTCAGCCGGACTTCCTTCCTTTACGCCGGCGAGTTTCATTCCCTCTGCTGTCGAAGAATAGTCAGGGATCGTTCCGACATACACCTTTATATTCCCCATCGACCGGTTTTCATTTGAATTGGAAACAACTTTAATAAAATCCGGCTTGATGCTTACATTATCCAGGTACATTGCAATGTCATAAACCAGATTTGCAATCCTCACTTCTCCGACGGAATTTATTTTTTCATAATCATCCGTCGGAGTATGATAATCAGTGTGAGTACCGGAGAAAAAATGCAGTACTGGAATATTTTTTGCATAGAAACTGGAATGATCAGACGGTCCGAATCCATCCGGAGTCTTAGTTATATTAAAATTGTACGGTACATTCAGAGAGTCGAGAATATGATCCCAGATAGAGGATGTTCCGGTTCCGTAAATTATCAGTTTGTCATCCGACAGTCTTCCTATCATATCCATATTCAGCATTGCGACAATATTCAGCTTTTCAAATAATTTTGATTTGGTAAAAAAAGCCGAGCCCAGAAGTCCTGCCTCTTCCGCTCCAAAACTCATAAACAGTATGCTTCGTTTGAGTTTACCGGAGTTTGCTGAAAACTTCTGTGCAATCTCAAGCAGACCTGCTGTACCAGAAGCATTATCATCTGCGCCATTGTGAATCTGTCTGTCATTGCCGCGGTATAAGGATCCGTAAAGTCCGTATCCAAGATGATCTTTATGTGCGCCAATCACTATCACTTCATTCTTCAAAACAGGATCATTGCCTTGAAGGAATCCAAGAACGTTATCAGTAACTACTCTGACAGGCTCTACATCTGTTTCAATGCTTGCGTGTGTATTATTAAGTGCAAAGGAGTTCGGAACCTTAGAAGAATCAATTTCATTTTCAATCTGAAGCAAATCGAGTCCATTATCTCTGAAAATATTTTCAATGATTTCTCTCCTGCAGCTGATTACCGGCAAACCTGCATTTTGCATGACGTTATCATATGTCATTTTGGCAAGCTTATCTTCGCCCCCGTTCGGACCATTAATAATTATTATACCGGCTGCATT
>JBBRTN010000112.1:0-6249 GCA_038244395.1 Ignavibacteria bacterium | reverse complement strand
ATCAATGAGCCCACTGCCGCTGCGCTTGCATACGGCCTTGACAGAAAAAAGGCAAATGAGAAAGTCGCTGTATATGACCTTGGCGGAGGAACGTTTGATATTTCAATACTTGAATTAGGCGACGGAGTATTTGAAGTTAAATCAACGAACGGCGATACGCATCTTGGCGGAGATGACTTTGATCAGAAATTAATTGATTATCTTGCTGATGAATTCAAAAAGAAAGAAGGAATTGATTTAAGAAAAGATGCGATGGCTTTGCAGAGACTTAAAGAGGCTGCCGAGAATGCAAAAAAAGCATTATCCACAAGCTCGCAAACGGAAGTTAATCTTCCTTATATCACTGCTACAGCCGATGGACCAAAGTTTTTACTTGAGACTATTACAAGAGCAAAGTTTGAATCACTCATCGGTGACCTTGTTGAAAGAACTGTCGGACCTTGCAAAAAAGCAATTGAGGATTCAGGATATAAAGTAAATGAAATTGACGAGGTAATCTTAGTCGGAGGTTCTACCAGGATTCCTTTAGTTCAGGAAACTGTCAAGAAATTATTCGGTAAAGAGCCGAATAAAAGTGTTAACCCCGATGAAGTTGTTGCGATTGGAGCTGCTATACAGGGCGGCGTTCTGGCAGGGGATGTTCATGATGTATTGCTGCTTGATGTTACTCCATTGTCGCTCGGTATCGAAACACTAGGCGGAGTGATGACAAAACTTATTGAATCTAACTCTACAATTCCTACAAAGAAGTCACAGGTATTTTCTACTGCATCTGATAATCAGCCGTCGGTCGAGATCCATGTGCTTCAGGGTGAAAGACCTATGGCAACTGATAACAGGACACTTGGGAGATTTCATCTTGATGGAATTCCGCCGGGACAAAGAGGTGTGCCTCAGGTAGAAGTTACTTTTGACATTGATGCAAACGGAATTTTGAATGTATCTGCAATGGAAAAAACTACAGGCAAACAACAGCAAATTAAGATTACACATTCCTCAGGATTGTCAGAAGCTGAAATTGAAAAGATGAAGAAAGATGCAAAGGAACATGAGGGTGAAGATAATAAGAGAAAGGAAACGATCGATATGAAGAATCAGGCCGATGCAATGGTATTTCAGGGAGAGAAACAGCTAAAGGAGTTCGAAGCAAAATTATCTCCGGAGCTGCGCTCGAAAGTTCAGCTTGCTCTTGATAGATTAAAAGATGCTATAAAAACTGACAACGCCGGAAATCTTAAATCTGCAATGGATGAATACAACACAGTCTGGAGCGAAGCGTCATCGCAGATGTATTCTCAGTCAACACAGCCCGGCGCCGGAGACGGTCAGCAAGGTCAGCCCGGACAACAGCCCGGAGGCGATGCTTCAACAGGACCTGATCCGAATGTAGAGAATGCGGACTTTGAAGTCGTAGATGATAAAGATAAAAAAGACTAAGAGCCAATATATTGATTTAATTATTCAAACCACCTGTTCGATAAGAGCAGGTGGTTTTTTTGTTTTATGATTTGAATAAATTAAAGCAAACATCTAATTTAAGTCAGGAAAAAAGCTTAACATGAAATCAAATACTATAAACATCGATTCTTCAAAACCAATGGTTTTAATTTCTATTGATGAATATGAATATCTGAAATCTTTGGAAGATGCAATCAAACATCCGGAAAGATATGAAAACAATGATGACCCTGATTATCCTACATCTGAAGAAATTGTTTTAATCTTCGAAGAAAATAAGAAAGTAAAAGATGGGGATTTTTCCGGTTTTATGAATTTGGGTGATTACTCTAAAAGAAGATCTTTATAATTAATGTTTTTAAATAGATTATTGAAACCACCTGTTCGATAAGAGCAGGTGGTTTTTGTTTTATGATTTGAATAAATAATAAGTATAGTATATTTTAGAAGAAAACTGAAATCAATTTTAATTATAAATTTTTAATTTAGGTAAAGTCTCCTCAGATAATACCTGACAAATAAAACATTATGAAATCCTCCAATAACCGAAAAAAAAATTTTAGTTCCTTAAGCTTTATACCCTTTCTTGGCTTGCTGATTTTTTTGTTCAGCTCATTTTCAAATACAGGAAATGACAATAACCAAACTGAAGTTCAGCCTAAATATTCAGAGGTTAGAATTTTTGCGGCAAATAAATCTGATTTTAAAAGAATGACTGATGCAGGTCTGATAATTGATCATGCTAACAGAGACAAACACGGAAAGTTTTTAGACGCATGGCTTTCGGAATATGAATTAGACTTATTAAAAAACTCGGGTGTGCCTTATGAAATTTTGATAGATGACTGGGACGAGTATTATAACAATCAGCCAAAGATGACTCAGCCGGAAATGGATGCACAAATGAGAGGAGCAAAAGAAAAAGATAATGTCACGCATTCGATTTTCGGATCAATGGGGGGATATCTTAAATACACTGAAGTCGTGGCGAAGCTTGATTCCATGAGATTGGAATATCCGCAATTCATTTCACAAAAATTTTCTATCGGCAATACATTCGAAGGCCGCACTATGTGGGCAGTAAGAGTAACAAAAAATCCTGATGCTCCGACAGGCAGACCGGAAGTTTTTTATAATGCATTGATACACGCCCGTGAGCCCGAAAGCATGGAAACACAGATGTATTATTTTTACTGGTTATTCGAAAATTATGGCTCTGACCCTACGGCAACTTATATTTTAAATAACAGGGAAATTTACTGGATGCCTGTGTTTAATGCAGACGGTTATGTTTATAATGAAACAACCAATCCAAATGGTGGCGGCATGTGGAGATGCAACAGGCATGGAAGCGGGAACTGCGGCTGGGTGGACTTAAACAGGAATTTCGGAACTTATCAATTTTGGAATTCTTCTAACGGCGGTTCGAGTACCGATTCATGCTCCGGAGGTCAGAGTACTTACAGAGGGACACGACCTTTTTCTGAAAACGAAACAAGTAACTATATGAATTTTGTAAGCTCAAGAAATTTCAATTCGGCATTTAATTCTCATACCTATGGAAATTATTTGCTTAAACCATGGGACTGGTTAGATCCTGCCCCTACTCCGGATGACAACAAGTTTAGTCAATTTCTTTCCGATATGAGCGCAACAAGTAATTATACAACCGGATCCCCTTCACAAACCCTGGGATATTTTGTCAGAGGCGGCGCTTCTGATTTTTGCTATAATGATTCGGCACATTCGAATCATCACATTTTTGGAATGTTACCTGAAACAGGGACAAGCTTCTGGCCATCACAAAATGATATTATACCGTTCGCACAGAATATGTTGTATTCAAACCAATACGTTTCTATGATTGCCGGGCAATATGTAAATCCTGTTTCACAAACATTTGACCAACCAACTTATAATGCAGGTCAGTCCGGAAATTATAAAGTTGTATTTCTAAATAAAGGGTTGATCACTGCGTCAAATGTCAAAGTTATTTTGACGCCGTTAAGTTTGAGTCTCACAATACCGACTCAGCAGTATTCATATTCAAGTTTAGCTTCTTTTGCAAAAGATAGTTCTGTATTTGATTTTACAATTGTAACTAATGTCCCGGCTAATACAGCCCTTGTCGCTAATCTCAAAATAATTATGGATACTTCAACGATATACAGTCAGAAAGTTTACATCCTTGTAGGAACCGGCAACGTTGTGCTTAATGATAATGCCGAGGGTACATTTGGCAATTGGGTCACAAATGACAGCTGGGGTCAGACTTCAGCTCAATCACATTCTCCGACGCATTCATTCACTGACAGTCCGGGAGGCCAGTATTCCGTAAATTCAAATAATTCAATGACTCTGGCTAACGCATACAATAAACTATCCGAACAGGTTTTTCTTCTGAGTTTTTATCACAGATATTCAGTCGAAGAAAATTATGATTTTTGTAATGTCGAAGTTTCGAATAGTCAGGATACTTCATGGCAAAAAATAAAATCATACACAGGTTCGCTTGCAGATTGGACTTCTCAATCATTTGATCTTACTCCTTATACAGAAGGAATATCATCAATAAGAGTCAGGTTCAGATTATTTAGTGATGATTTTATAACTGATGACGGATGGTATGTGGATGATATAAAACTTATAAGTTATAATATTGACCCCAGTGTCGGAATAAATTCAAATAGTCAGACGGCTGAATCATTTTCATTAGAGCAAAATTATCCTAACCCGTTCAATCCCGCAACTGTAATAAGTTATCATCTTCCTTCTTCCGGAAATGTTTCTATAAAAATATTTGATATTCTCGGGAATGAAGTAACAACTCTTGTTAATAAAAAGCAGGGTGCAGGAAGCTACAGCGTGGAATTTGACGGGTCAAATTTTGCAAGCGGAGTTTACTTTTATAAACTTGCTGCCGGTGATTTTACGGACGTTAAGAGAATGCTTCTTGTAAAATAAGTGCGGAAGCAATATTGATTTCGATTCGCTTTTTTTATTTATTAAAAATAAGTCTAGACACTCAGAAAATTTATCACATCATTCCTGCTGTTCCAGTCTTTTATTTCCATTACGCTGTTGCGGTCGCGGTTGAGCGCGAGCCAGTTTGATATGACTTTGATTTCGTCGAGCTCGAAATTATTAAACTTATGCTTCACATACTTGCTCAGAGAAAAAAATAAATATTCCGTTGTGTCAGTCAGCTCATCAAAGATATCACTCTGATCAAATTCATTGTCACTCTGAATCAGATAAGTCTTCATTAATTTTCCGTTCTGAATAAAGAATATTTCTTTTCCAATTTCACTTTTACATTTTATAATAATCTTTTTATCGTTGATTGCGGAAGTAATGACTTTCTGATATCTCATTACTTTTTGAATGTCATTAAGCCTGTCTCTCACAAAGGCTGCTCTTTCAAATTCCATTCTTTCCGAAAATTCCAGCATTCTCATTTCATATAATTTCAGAGCCGAGTTTTTTTCAAGGGATGTTATAAAATTATGAACCTTTATGACTTCTTCCTGATATTGGTTTTTTGACTGGGAAAAATTACACGGTGCATTACACTTGCCGATCTCTCTGTACATGCAGGTAGGATGTTCATTTGAAGGCTTCAGATTTTTGTAATCGCATTTACGGAGTTTAAAATCTTCGCTGATATCCTTAAGCAGCTTATTCACAGTCAGCCCGCTTTGAAACGGTCCGTAATAGTTAGCTCCGTCATTTTCTATTTCATAAACCTTTTCAATCCTGGGATAATCATTATTAATGTCTATTTTCAAGAAGGGATGAAAGCGGAATCTCTTTATGGCCGAATTAAATCTCGGCTTGTTCTTTTTTATCAGTTTGGATTCAAGTATCAGAGCGGACAGCTCGGAGTTTGTAATTTCATATTCCACGGCTGCAATGTTATTCAAAAGCCGGCGAAGTTTTTTAGGCAGCTCGGAATTATATCTGAAGTATGACGAAAGCCGCTCCCGAAGATTCTTCGCCTTGCCAATATAAAGAATTTCACCGTCCTTTCCTTTCATAAAATATACTCCGGGAGATTTCGGAAAGTCTTTCAGTGTCAGATTAAGCCGTTTTAATACCGGAGACCTGTTTTCATTGTTATAAATTTTACAGTTCTGAAATTTAAGAACTTCCTCAATATACTCATATTCATATTCTTCAGTCAGAATGTTCAGAAAATTTAAGAGTATTTTTGCTGTAGCAAGTGCGTCATCATAAGCCCGGTGATTCCTCGTGGTATTTATTGAAAAGTAGGACGCTACATTTACAAGAGACTTGCTTCTAAGCCGTTTAAGCACTCTACGCGCGAGTTTACAGGTACAGAGAATTTTAAAATTAAAACTTTTTTCAATCCGCAAAAATGAATGAAGTAAAAATTTATAGTCAAACCCAGCATTGTGCCCGGTAAATATTATTTTGGATTCTTCGTTTTGTCCGAAGAAAGAAATTATTTCCTCCGATGCTTCAGCAAATGCCCGCTTCTTTATTACATCTTCATTCGATATTCCTGTTAAGTTTGTAATTTCCCGGGGTATGTACTGCTGAGGGTTTATGAGAGTTGTGAACTTATCAATTATTTCACCGTTGTGAACTTTTATCAGCGCGATTTCCGTTATACGGTTATTTACCGGTGACAAGCCGGTTGTTTCTACATCGCAAACAATAAATGTTGTATCAAAAATATTTAAACCCTGACTTTCTTTCATGAGTAAGCTTATATTATTTAATATAAAAATCTGAAACCTTTCTTACTATTAACAACTATATCACCTT
>JBBRTN010000111.1:0-6260 GCA_038244395.1 Ignavibacteria bacterium | reverse complement strand
TCGGGTGAGTTGCAGCTGATACTAATTTCTTTACTGATTAATTTCACCTTTAAAATTTTTGACAATTCTTTGTATCTGATTGCATCTGACGTAAATATCGGCAGCTTTGTTTCTGAACACATTGCCATAATAAGTGCGTCTCTTAAATTATTTTTTAGATTTTTTTTTTTATCTGACTTAATATTTCTCCTATCCTGAAAGAATATTTATACGGGATTCCCAAAACTCCCACTCCGTAAAAACAGTGTTTTGCATTATTAATCATCTTTGAGGACGTACAGCCCGAAAAAATTTCCGATGCATTGATAACTGAAGTGTAACAACTGTCAAACAGGCTTAAACATTTCAGGAGCATTGCGTTTTCTACTTCAGATTTATTATACAGATGATTTAAAAAAATATCAGTATCTAAAAATATTTCAAACCTGTTTTTCAAATACCGTTAATCTGTTCAATAACTTTTTTAAAGAACATTTTATTCTTAATGGAACCTCTTGAATTGACTAAAAGCCCGACAATATCCTTATCGAGCTTCAACTTATTTTTTAATATTTCTATTATCTGTTCAGATGTTTCAGATGAGTTAAATAATTCTAAACCAGTATCAGTTTTATTTTCGGTCATCGGAGGATTCAAATTATTTTGAATAACGCGGGTAGAGCTTAGCTTTGATGATCTTTATTCTACGTTACCAAGAAAATCAATTTTGTTGTCTTTGTGAAGTGTAACGATTGCTTTTTTTCTGTTTGCCCTGTATCCTTCAAATCTGCCCTTCTTGGTCATTTGGGATTTCTTCTTTCCCTTTGATACAATAGTCCTGACTTTTGTAACTTTTACATTGAATTTCTTTTCGACAGCATTTGTGATTTCTATCTTGTTGCAGTCTACACCTACTTCAAACGAATACTGGTTAAGGGATTCCTGAAGCATTGTATTCTTTTCCGTAATTAAAGGTCTTACTAAAATTATTTTCATTTTACTTTATTAACCTGACTTTAGTTAATTAAACTTTTACATAACGAATCAATTGCTGATCTCTGAAGCAATATTAATTTGTTATTTAATAAATCGTATGTTGCAGCTTTATCGGATATCTTTATATCAAGCTTCTCCAGGTTCCTGCCTGATTTGTAAACATTATCATTTTTTACCGGAAGAAGTAACAGAGTCTTCTTATCATCTATCTTCAGTGACTTTAAAATATTAAATAAATCTTTTGTCTTCGGTGAATCAAAAGTAAAGTCTTCGATTATCATAATCTCATTTTCCTTAGCTTTTAAACTCAGGGCGCTCTTACGTGCAAGTCTTGCAGACTTCTTTGGCAAAGTCAGTTTATGTGTATGCACTCTCGGTCCGAAAATAGTACCTCCGCCTACCATTAAAGGAGACCGGTTCGTACCGCGTCTTGCTCCGCCCGTTCCTTTTTGTCTGAATGGCTTCTTGCCTCCGCCTCTTACTTCGCTTCTTTCCTTTGTCTTTCGGGTTCCTTGTCTCTGATTTGAAAGATAAGTCCTGACTGACATGTATATCAGATGCTGATTTGGCTCAATCTCAAATACTTCTACGGGTAAGCTTACTGTTTCCCCTGATTCTGTTCCGTCAAGTTTATATACTTTTAATTCCATTATTATTTTTTATAAATTTCCACTATCCCTGTCTTCGTTCCCGGAACAGCACCTTTAATCAATATTAAATTAGAGTCACTGAAAATCTTTACAACTTTTAAATTTCTTACTGTAACAGTATCACCGCCCATCCGTCCTGCCATTCTCTGACCTTTGAATACTCTCGAAGGATATGAACTGCCGCCAATAGATCCCGGTGCTCTCTGCCTGTCACTTTGTCCGTGCGTCCTTTGACCTCCGCCGAACCCGTGTCTCTTGACTACTCCCTGGAAACCTTTTCCCTTTGAAACACCCGTAACTTTTACAATATCTCCTTCTTTAAACATATCAACTTTTACAGTATCTCCTTCTTTGATATTTTCAGAAGGGAAATCCCTGATCTCTTTAATATGTCTCAAGACAGGTGTCTTCACCTTTTTAAATTTGCCGATCAAAGGCTTCGTGGTATTTTTTTCTTTCTTCTCTTCAAATCCAAGTTGGACAGATTCATATCCGTGCTTGTCCTTATTCATTATCTGCGTGACATAACAGGGTCCTGCCTCGATTACAGTGCAGGGAACTGCATTGCCATCAGTCTGAAATATGGTTGTCATTCCGATTTTTTTTCCTAAAATGCCTATCATAATTTTAATTATTGTTGTACTTAACTTTTGTAATTAAACTTTAATCTCTATATCTACACCGCCCGGAGGATCCAGTTTTGTCAGTGCATCAATCGTCTTATTCGACGAATTCAATATATCAATTAACCTTTTGTGAGACCTGGTTTCAAACTGCTCCCGGGATTTCTTATCAACGTGAGGAGACCTTAATACCGTATACACATTTTTCTTTGTCGGTAATGGTATCGGACCGCTCACAATTGCACCCGTAGATTTAATTGTCTTGATTATTCTCTCTGTCCATTTATCAAGCAACGTATGGTCGTAAGACTTTAATTTGATTCTGATTTTTTGTGATGCCAAGTTGATTATTTTTTATTAATTCGAAAATTTTAATCTCTAATCCCTTACTTCTTATTCAAGGATTTTTGTAACAACACCTGCACCTACCGTTCTTCCGCCTTCTCTGATAGCAAACTTTAATCCGTCTTCCATTGCAATCGGAGTAATCAGCTCGATTACAAGCTTCTCTACATTGTCTCCGGGCATAACCATCTGAATTGTTTCCGGTAAATGAACGACACCTGTTACGTCAGTCGTTCTGAAATAAAACTGAGGTCTGTAATTTGTACTGAACGGAGTGTGTCTCCCCCCTTCTTCTTTTGCAAGAATATAAACCTGAGCTTCGAATTTTTTATGAGGAGTAATTGAACCTGCTTTAGCTAAAACCAGTCCTCTTTCGATTTCCGTTTTATCAACTCCTCTTAATAATAATCCGCAGTTAAATCCTGCTACCGCTTCATCAAGTTCTTTATTAAACATTTCTGCTCCGGTGACAACTGTCTTTTTCTTTGCCCCGAGACCTATGAGTTCGACTTCCTCTCCGACTTTTACTTTACCTCTTTCGATTCTTCCTGTTGCTACTGTTCCTCTTCCTGTAATTGAGAAGACGTCTTCAACAGGCATAAGAAATGTTTTGTCGATATCTCTCTGTGGCTGTGGAATGTATGAATCTACTGCTTCCATTAGATTATAAATACATTTCAATCTTTCATCATCAACTGTCGATGCAGGATCAACGCCTGCTTCCATTGCCTTAAGTGCACTTCCTCTTATAATAGGAATTTCATCTCCCGGATAATCATATCCGTTCAGTATATCTCTTAATTCGGATTCAACTACTTCAAGCAATAATTCTGCATCTTCTTGAGTCTTCTCCTGCTGATATATTATATCTTCTTTATTTAAGAATACAACTACAGCCGGAACGCCCACCTGTCTTGCAAGAAGTATATGTTCCTTTGTTTGTGGCATTGCACCATCGGTAGCCGCAACTACCAGAATTGCTCCGTCCATCTGAGCCGCACCCGTTATCATATTTTTTATGTAATCAGCGTGACCCGGACAATCAACGTGAGCATAGTGTCTGTTAGCTGTTTCATATTCCACGTGAGCTGTAGCAATCGTAATTCCTCTTGCTCTTTCTTCAGGAGCCTTATCAATAGAGTCGAATGCTCTTACCTTGGAAAAACCCTTTTTTCCTAAAGCCATTGTTATTGCCGCTGTTAATGTTGTCTTACCATGATCAACGTGTCCTATCGTGCCAATATTTACGTGTGGTTTACTTGCACTATATTTTTCTTTAGCCATTTTATTTATTTCTCCTTAGAGCTATTTATTTAGTAATTATTTTTTTTTTGATAACCAGGTGAAATTTTATTTCTTTTTGGAATCATTAAATCTAAAATCATTCTTATTGGATTCAGTAAATTTAAAATCAATAATGTGGGTCAGGGAAGAATTGAACTCACTCCTTGGCGCTATGCGCCACGCTCTAACCTAATTTAAAATACTGAAGACACAGTTTAAAAGTTGTGGGTCAGGGAGGAATTGAACCTCCCACCTCGTGCTTATAAGGCACGCGCTCTAACCATCTGAGCTACTGACCCGATGGAAAACTTTCTTATAAGAAAGAATCTTTTAAATAAGAAAATTTTTATAGAACGACTTAATGTGTCTGATTGACGAGTTATATCGCGTGAAACGCGCGACTGACCCTTTTAAAATATTAAAGAACTTAAAAAACTTATGCTACTTTTTCTTTTCCTTTTACCTTTTCAATAATCTGATCCGAAACACTCTTAGGCGCTTCATCATAATGTGCAAACTGCATCGTATAAATTGCTCTTCCCTGTGTCATTGATCTCATTGTCGTTGCATAACCGAACATTTCGGAAAGTGGAACTAATGCCTTGATTACCTGAGCATCACTTCTTTGCGTCATTCCTTCGATCCTTCCTCTTCGTGAACTCAAATCTCCCATCACATCACCCATATATTCTTCCGGAGTTACAACTTCGACTTCCATTATCGGTTCAAGTAATACCGGATTTGCTTTTCTTGCGCCTTCTTTGAATGCCATAGACCCCGCAATCTTAAAAGCCATTTCAGAAGAGTCAACATCATGGAATGAACCGTCAAATAATTTCACTTTTATATCCTCTACAGGATATCCTGCAAGCACACCATTCTTCATGGCTTCTTCGATTCCGTCGGCTACAGGATTAATGTATTCTTTCGGAATAGAACCTCCTACAATTCCGTTTTCAAAAACAAAGCCTTTGCCTTTTTCACCCGGCTCTAATTCAATCCATACGTGACCAAATTGTCCTCTGCCGCCTGATTGTCTGACAAACTTACCTTCCTGTATAACTTTCTTTTTAATTGTTTCTTTATACGCAACCTGCGGATTACCTACGTTCGCATCAACCTTAAATTCTCTTTTCAATCTGTCTACAATAATATCAAGATGAAGCTCACCCATTCCCGAAATCAATGTCTGACCGGTTTCTTCGTCAGTCTTCACTCTGAATGTAGGATCTTCATCAGATAATTTTGCAAGTGACTCACCAAGCTTATCATGGTCAGCCTTTGTCTTTGGCTCAATTGCAATTGATATAACCGGTTCAGGGAATATAATTTTTTCGAGTACAATCGGATCAGTTTCATCACAAAGCGTATCACCCGTTCGTGTAAATTTCAAACCAACTGCCGCCGCAATATCGCCGCAGTAAACTTCTTTTATATCTTCCCTGCTATTTGCATGCATCTGCAAAAGTCTGCTGAACCTTTCTTTTTTTCCTGCAACTGAATTATAAACATAACTCCCCGCAGTAGCTATTCCCGAATATATCCTGAAAAATGTTAACTTGCCCACAAACGGATCAGTCATTATCTTAAATGCCAACGCAGTAAATTTTTCATCGTCTTTCATTATTCTTGTAATGTGATCATCAGTATGCAAATGATGGCCTTCCACTTCTCCGATATCCTCAGGTGATGGAAGCAGGTCAACAACACTGTCTAATAAATTCTGAACACCCTTATTCTTGAATGAGGATCCGCAAAGTACAGGAATTATTTTAACCTCAATCGTAGCTTTTCTTAATACTGATATTATTTCTTTCTCACTTATTTCTTTGCCTTCTAAAAATTTTTCAAGTAAGCTGTCATCTACATCAGCTACGGCTTCCAGTAATTTATGCCTGTATTCCTTTGCCTGCTCTTTTAATGAATCCGGAATTTCCTCATCAGTAAATGTTGCTCCGAGTGTTTCTTCATTAAACATTCTTGCCCTCATCGTAATGAGGTCAATAATACCGTTGAATAAATCACCTTGTCCGATAGGTAAATGAATAGGAACTGCATTGGCTTTTAATCTGTCTTTCATCATTTCTATTGCATGAAAGAAATCAGCTCCGGTCCTGTCCATTTTATTTACAAATGCTATTCTCGGAACTTTGTATTTATCTGCTTGTCTCCAAACTGTCTCTGACTGCGGTTCTACTCCGCCTACGGAACAAAACAGCGCAACTGCACCGTCAAGTACTCTCAGAGATCTTTCTACTTCTGCAGTAAAATCGACGTGACCAGGTGTGTCAATAATATTTATCCTGTGATCATTCCACTGGCAGGTTGTGGCAGCTGAAGTAATAGTAATTCCTCTTTCCTTTTCCTGCTCCATCCAGTCCAT
>JBBRTN010000110.1:0-6299 GCA_038244395.1 Ignavibacteria bacterium | reverse complement strand
TTTTATTTAATTCTTTATTTTTTTTTTTAACTTCCGGGTTTTCTTTCGTTCCGTTTTTTGATGGAACTTCCTTTACAATATTTTCAGCCGGTTGTTTCTTATTTTGGGAAAGGACTTTCTTTAACTCCTGTTCCTTTGTTTTTAAATAATCGGTTGCATTTCCAATGTATGTCCTTATTTTTTTATTCTTTACTTCTATTACTTTTTCTACTATGCCATCAATAAATTCCCTGTCGTGTGATACTATCAGCACTGTACCCTCATATTTTTGGAGAGCCTTCATCAAAACTTCTTTGGATCTCATATCAAGGTGGTTTGTCGGCTCGTCAAGAACTAAAAAATTGGACGGCTCTATAAGCATCTTTGCAAGCGCAAGTCTTGATTTTTCCCCGCCGGACAGGACTCCGACTTTCTTGAAAACATCATCACCTCTGAATAAAAAACTGCCCAGAATGGTCCTTAGATTTTTAAATATGTCTCCCGAAGCGGACTGCTCCATTGTTTCGAGCACGGTCATTGTGTGATTTAATTCTTCCGCCTGGTTCTGCGCGTAAAATTTTATATCAACCAAATGTCCGGGCTTTATTTCACCGTTATTGTATTTTTCAAACCCAGCAATAATCCTTGTCAGGGTTGACTTTCCCGCGCCGTTCACTCCGAAGAGAACAATTTTTTCTCCTCTTGAAATTATCAGGTCAATGTTCTCGAGTACATTATTTTTTCCGTCATAGCTTTTTGTCAGACTGTTAATCTCAAAAGCAATTTTCCCGGAATGAGTAGCAGGTGGAAATCTGAAATTGACCGCTGACTCTTCATCTTCAAGCTCCACCAGATCCATTTTATCCAGCAGCTTTATCCGGCTCTGCACCTGCCTTGATTTAGTTGCTTTATATCTGAACCTTTCTATGAACTTTTCCTGCTGCCTCAGATAGTTTTGCTGATTATTAAACTGATTTTCGAGCAGCTGTTTGCGCATTTCCCTTTCACTGATATAAAATGTATAGTTACCCGAATACTCCGTAACATTACCGAGAGAAATCTCAACAGTCCTGTCAGTTATATTATCAAGAAAACTTCTGTCATGTGAGACCAGCACAATTGCGCCCTGATATGCTTTAAGATAATTTTCGACCCATATAAGAGATTCAATGTCAAGATGATTTGTAGGCTCGTCAAGAAGCAGAATGGACGGATTTGCGAGTAAGAGTTTTGCAAGCGCTATTCTCATCTGCCAGCCTCCGCTGAATTCCTGAGTGAGCCTTTCAAAGTCTTTTTCAAAAAATCCGAGACCGATAAGTATCTTTTCTATTTTTGACTTTAGTTTAAAACCTTCAAGTAATTGAAATCTTTCCTGAAGCTCCCCGTACTCATTAACCAAATCCATAAATTCATCAGTAGCTGTATCCTCACTTTCAGACATTTCAGTTTCAATCTGACGCATCTCTTCCTGAATTTTATTTATGTCACCTGCTGAGCTGTATATTTCCTCATACAAAGTCTTTCCTGTAAACAAAATTCCTTCCTGCGGCAGGTATCCGACTGTAGTATGTTTTGATATTGCGACTTCCCCTTCGTCGGCTTTTGCAATCCCTGCAATTACCTTTAACATAGTTGACTTCCCCGCGCCGTTTGACCCGACAAGCGAGACTCTGTCTTTTCCCGAGACCCTCAGTGTTACTTCGTCAAACAAAACCTTGGCTCCGTAACGCATCGAAATGTTATTTAGTGATATCATATTACAATTTACTAATTTGCAGTTTGAAAATAAGTGTTAAAAATTATTCAAAGATCAATGACCGAATTTTACTGAAGGAAAGGTTTTTACAAAAGCAGTTTATTAAATGAAGGCATGCAGTCTTTATTTAATTGATGAGATAATCTGGCTTCATTCAATTATTCTTGAATTATTCCTGCAAATTATTTTTCCTGCGGAGCAATCTTACACCTTCCATTACCCTGGGACCCGGCCTGAATAAAACATTTTCATCCACTGTAATTATTTTCTTGTTCCTGATTGCATCCGTAGTATTGAGCTTCGATGATAGTTCATCCGAAAATTTTTCAATGTTCTGAATATTATTTGTATCAACAGGAAGAATAATGTAAGCAGGATTTTTTTGAGTGACATCTTCATAGCTGATCAGGGGATATTCTACTTTCTGGTCTTTGTAAATATTCTCAAAGCCGGAAAGTTCGGCAATCTCATTTACAAATGTTTCTCCGTTTGCAGTCATTAAAGGATTAACTGAAATTACTATCAGGCTTTTTTTCTCAGTCAAATATTTATCAGAGTTTTGATAGGTTTCTCTTTGTTTGGAAATATCCCTGGCAACTTCCCCGGCTTTTTTTTCTTTTCCCGTAATGTCTCCGAATTCCTTCAGCATTTTCAGAATACCATCCGTAGTCTGGGCATCGCTTACGAAAATTTTCATTTCCAAATTTTTCAATGCCTGATAAGTAGGATTAGAAATATTTTCCACGTTAATGATTATCAGATCGGGCTTTAAAGCAGCCATTACTTCATAATCCGGACTAAGATAACTTCCTGTTTTAGTCTTGGTTTTAGCTTCCGGAGGATAATCGCAAAAGTCTGTAACCCCCACCACGAGCGAGTCAGCGCCTATTACAAATAATGCTTCCGTAATGTTCGGAGCAAGAGAAATTATTCTTTTGGGATGAGAATCAAAATTAACATCTATTCCCGCATCGTCTTTGATTTGAAATCCTGAATTCGGGATTTGGGATTGTTTGGTGCAGGAGTTAAATATAAAAATTAAAATGAACGGCAGGATCGAAATAAAATTAAATCTAAACTTTAAAACCCTTAATATTGCTGTTATAATCTGCAGTTTGAAATATAATTTTGAAATTGTATCAGGTCTTCAGCTTTTTCTTTTTAGCTGCCGGAAATAAAACGTTATTTAAAATCAATCTGTAGCCCGGTGAATGCGGAAATTTACTGAGGTCTGTCTTAGGGTCACCTACTGCATGCTGATAATCCTCAGGGTCGTGTCCCCCGTAAAAAGTAAAAGTTCCTCTGCCGTAATTTCCGTGAATATATTTTACCATATCGGTCCCTTCGTTCATTGCAAGTATTGTCACATCCTTCTTGATATAATTTTTATTAAAACCTGAAGTCTGTCCGAGGAAACCGCTTATGAGTGAAGTATGACATTGCGTAAGCATTGAAGGAACAGGGTCATACTTTGCGGAGAAATCAACAAGCTTAAAATTATCATTAAACTGTCCTATGCCTAATAATTCGTTTGTTATGTCTATGTTTGAGTATTCATAAACATAAGGATTCATTTCAATGGAAAAATTTTCAAAGGCAAGGCACTCTGAAAAATCGAGTTTCTTATTGGCATCCGGATCTGCAGGATCCCCGTCGTACATTGATTCGCATATATCCGTATTCTGCGCAGCCAAAGCGATGTCATAGGTATCGGTTGCCGAGCACATTGTAAAAAGAAATCCGCCGTTGGATACAAATTCTTTAAGCTTCTTTACGACGGCAAGTTTTAATTTAGATACTTTATTATAGCCGAGTTTAGCTGCTGTCTCTTCGTTAATTTGTTTCTGAGCCAGGTACCAGGGAGCCGATCCGTAAGTAGCAAAAAATTTCCCGTACTGTCCCGTAAAATCTTCATGATGAAGATGCACCCAGTCATAACCTTTTAATTTTCCCGTAAGAACTTCTTCATCCCATAATTTATCATACGGTATCTCAGCATATTCCAGCACCAGCTGAACCGCATCATCCCAGGGCAGCGCATTTGGAGGAACATAAACTGCAACCTTTGCGACCTTCTCCAAACGTACGACATCCATATTATTTTTTTCATCTTTTACATCTGCATAAACCTGTGCGGTCTGAGTCCCGTCAAGTAATTCAAAAGAAACTCCCTTTGATTTACATTCATCTTCGAGCTTAGCCGAATAATTAAACATAAATGAGCCGCCTCTGTAATTCAAAAGCCAGTCGAGCTCTTTACTGTTCAGTAAATGCCTGTATGCAATTCCGTAAGCCTTGAGATGGTCTGTCTGAGTGGGCTCCATTGGAATGAGGAGTTTTACCTGCTGGAATGAATCTTTTACGAAAAGGAAAGAAATTAAGAGTATTAAAAAAACTTTTATTCTGCTATTATTCACAATCTAAATTACTTTTATTATTATGTTAAATCAATATAATTGATTTTTCTATTTGTAACATTTGTAACATTTGTAACATTTAGTATAATGCTTTTCAATCTTAAAAAGTTTTAAATACTTTTAATTTGACCTTGATAACACTTGCAATCGAAACCTCGTGTGATGAAACCTCCGCCGCAGTATTAAATGATGATAAAGTCTTGTCAAATATAATTTCTTCGCAGTTTTTTCACTCAAAATACGGCGGGGTTGTCCCGGAGGTTGCTTCAAGAGAGCATTTAAAAAAGATAACTGAAATTACGGAAGAGTCTCTTGAAAAAGCTAATATCAAATTAAGCAACATTGACTTAATTGCGGCTACATCTGAGCCCGGTCTTATCGGAGCGTTATTGGTAGGATTGAATTTTGCAAAGTCACTATCGGTTTCCCTTGATAAACCCTTTGTTCCAGTGAATCATATTCAGGCACACCTGTATTCAAATTTTCTCTCAGAGCAGAAAAGTGAATTTCCTTTTATAGGTTTAATTGTATCGGGCGGACATACTTTATTAATTTTAGCAGAAGATTTTTTCAAACACAGGGTGATCGGAAGGACAATTGACGACGCTGCAGGTGAAGCTTTTGATAAAGTTGCAAAGCTTCTCGGACTGGCATATCCCGGAGGACCGCTGATAGACAAACTTTCTCAAAACGGAAGTAAGGATTTTCACAGGTTTCCGGAAGCAAAAGTAAAGGGAAAAGAATTTGATTTTTCATTTTCGGGAATCAAAACTTCAGTATTGTATTATCTGAGGGAAATCGAATTTGAAAAGAACAGGAATGAAAAATTACTGAATGATATTTGCGCATCTTTTCAGGAAGCAGTAGTAAACAGTCTTGCCGATAAGACTTTTAATGCCGCGCGAAAGTACGGGGTAAAAAATATTTCTGTCTCAGGAGGCGTTTCTGCAAATTCAGAGCTGAGAAAAAAATTCAATTCACAGAATAAAAACGGATACAATGTTTATTTCCCAGAACCTGAGTATTCGACTGACAATGCCGCAATGATAGGACTTACAGCGTATTATAAATACAGCATGAGTAACGACAAAGATTTTTTTAAAACAGATTCATTAAAACAAAATGCAAAACCTAAACTTGATTATGATAAATTCTAAAAATTTATATACTACGAAAATACATCTGATAATTTTCATTATCATTATAATGATAATGATGTCGGGCTGTAATAAAATAAGCGAAGGTCAGCAGAGAAAAAAATTTGAATTCCTGTATAAGATGAACAACAACGCAACACTGTTCAGGGAATATACAAATGAAATTAATTATTTCAGCGACCTGGAATTTTATGAAGGGAGAATGAAGAAATTGACGGAAGACATTAACAAGGCAGATACCGTCCAAAACTATACCGAGTCGGACATTCTAAAACTAAGTTTATTAAATACCATAAATGTGAATATCAATATGGCGGATTCTTTGAGAAGAAAATCATTTAAGCCTTCTGATAACATCAGGGAAGAATATGAAGTGATAATTATGAATGACGGTGCGGAAAAATTTATGACTGAACTCAATGACGAGATATCAAGAGTAGGAAAAGAATAAATTTTATTTTAATGTTTTAAATAAACTTACCTCAAAAGCGTCATCTTCCTTACCTGACTGAAGCCTCCGGATTTTCCTGCAGTATTTATTTGAAGTTTGTAAAAATAAATTCCGCTTGGAAGATTATTACCGTCAAATTTAACCGAATACTTTCCTGAAGTTTGCTTATCATTAACAAGCGTGCTTATTTCTTTTCCAAGTGCATCATATACTTTTAATATTACATTGATTGCGGCTTGTTCGTAAGAAGGCAGTTCATAATTAATAACAGTTCCGGGGTTGAAAGGATTAGGATAATTCTGACCAAGATAAAAATTTTCAGCTGTTAAATTATTTGAGGATACATTTGTAAAAATTGTAGTCTTAATTACAAACAGGCCGTTTGATATATCTGAGCCGATAATTTTTCCTGAAGGAAATTTATATACACCCCAACAGCCACCATAATTATTGGAATTGTCCTGAGGACGCGTATCATACCATGCCACTTCGACCGGCACTGCAGGATTAGAAATATCAATAATCCGGATCCCGGAAGT
>JBBRTN010000109.1:0-6342 GCA_038244395.1 Ignavibacteria bacterium | reverse complement strand
TTATTCTTAATGCCGTAAAATTATCCGAAGGGAAACAAATGATCTTCAAGCTTCATCCGAATGAGAATGTCCAGAGAGCGACCAGGGAGATCAATAAATGGGCGCCCGGCTCATTAATTTTTTCATCGGGTAATACGGATGAAATGATTGCCAATTGTGATATACTTATAACAACGTATTCCACCGTAGTCTATGTAGGACTGGCTTTGGGAAAAAAAGTTTTTTCGGCTTTCAGACTTGAAGACCTTGAAAAACAAATGCCCATTCAAAACGGCAATAAGTCGGCCGCAAAAATTGCAACTGTCTGTAAGTCACTGATCGAAGAAGAAGTCGCGGTGAAGAGAGAAAATAATACTGCCGGTAATGAAGATGAGTTAGACGTGGCTTATCAAACGGCATTAAGATATTGAAAAAAAATAATTTAAATACAGTCATCGTTATACAGGCGCGGAGAGGCTCTTCACGGCTTCCTGATAAAATCCTGCTTCTTCTTGCAGGAGAACCTTTATTGCTGAGACTGACGCAAAGAGTCGCCTCTTCTAAAACTCCAAAGACAATTGTCATAGCAACAACAACAAATAAAGAAGATGATATTGTTGCCGGACTTTGTGAAGACTACGGATTAAATTGTTTCAGGGGAAGCGAATCAGATTTACTTGACCGTCATTACAATGCGGGTCTGGAATATAATGCGGATGTCCTGGTCAAGATACCATCGGATTGTCCGCTGATTTGTCCGGATGTTATTGACAGAGTTTTGGAATATTATGCTGATAATTATACTGCATTCGATTTTGTAAGTAACCTGCATCCCGCCACTTATCCGGACGGGCAGGATGTAGAAGTAATTCCTATGCATACACTGAAGACGGCATTCACTGAAGCTGAAAAGGTTTTTGAAAGAGAGCACACGACTCCGTTTATCTGGGAAAGACCTGAAAGATTCAGGATCGGAAATGTCCGATGGGAAACAGGACTTGATTTTTCACGCAGTCACAGGTTGACAATAGACTATCAGGAGGATTATGATTTCATAAAAAAAGTTTATGAAGAATTATTTGATGAGAGAAAAATATTTACACTGTGTGATATAATGATACTGCTTGACAAAAAACCATGGCTGAAAAAAATAAATGAAATGTATGCAGGCGTTAACTGGTACAGAAATCATCGGGGTGAATTGAAAACGATTTCTTTTTAACTTCAGTCTTTAAAAAATTATGGATAAAAAAAAATTACAAGAACTTAAAGATATTTCTTTCAGGGTGCGCGAGCACATCATAAGGATGTCTACTGACGGAGGATGTTTCATTGGAGCGTCATTGTCCTGTACGGATATTATAGTTTTTCTTTACAAAGAATTTTTAAACATCAATAAGAATAATCTGAATGACCCCGGCAGGGATTATTTATTTCTTTCTAAAGGACACGATGTGCCTGCGCTTTACGGGACATTTGCTGAGCTGGATTTTATTGAAAAATACAGGCTGAAGAATCATCTTAAAACGAATGATTTTATATACTGGCATCCTAACAGAAATATTCCCGGAATAGAATTTCATTCAGGCTCCCTCGGACATTCTTTAAGTGTTGCGATGGGCGTTGCGATGGACTGTAAGATAAAAAAACAGAACAATAAAATTGTTGTGATACTCGGTGACGGAGAGCTTGATGAAGGTTCGGTGTGGGAAGCGGCTTTGGTAGCCGGCGCAAAAGGATTAGATAATTTAATTGCCGTAATTGACAGAAACCATTTTCAAGCTAATATAGAAACGGAAAAATTAATTCCACTGAATCCAATAGCTGATAAGTTTGAAGCCTTCGGATGGAAAGTAAAGTCAGCGAACGGGCATGACTTTGAAGAAATGGAGAATGCATTTTCAAAATTTCCCATCGAAGCGGGTAAGCCAAATGTAGTGATAGCCGAAACTAAGCGAGGCAAGGGTTTGCCAAGTATCGAAGCAAGAGCTGACAGATGGTTTGTAAATTTTTCGGGACATGAAGTGGAAATGCTGCTGAAGGAACTTCACGGCGGAAAGATAACCGAACTTACTTCAGAAACTATTGTTGCCCGGTAGATTGATTTTTAATTAAATTCAAAATGTATTTTTAAAATGACATACGAGGAACTGCTGAGACAACTGGTTGAGCGAGACGAAAGATTTATGATACTAACAGCGGAGAACCGTGCGGCAATAAGGAATTTACCCGAACAAATTGGTGTCAGATTTATTGATACGGGAATTACGGAGCAGACAATGGTTGGTGTAGCTGCGGGACTCGCCCTCCGGGGAAGAATCCCGGTTGCGCATGCGCTTGCGACATTTCTTACTATGAGAGCCTTCGAGTTTATCAGAACCGATGTGGGAATAGGAGACCTTCCGGTGAAACTTGTCGGCGGTTTCGCTGGCTTTTTGTCCGACGGAAACGGTCCGACTCACCAGGCAATAGAAGATGTTTCTATAATGAGAGGCATTCCGAATGTGAATGTATTTTGTCCCGCCGATGAAGAAGATATGTTAATAGGACTGGAAAAAGTCCTGCTTAGCCCGAAACCTTTTTACATACGATATAACAATGTGAAGCCTGTCATAAACCATTCAAAAGAATTTGAGATTGGAAAAGCAGAAGTAATAAATGAAGGCAAGGATGTTACAATTCTGGTTTACGGAATATTATTTAAGCAGGCAATTGAAGCGAAAGAAATTCTTGAGAAAGAAGGACTGTCAGTCGGTCTGATTAATTTAAGAACATTAAAACCAATTGACGAAGAAGTAATTATTAAAGCAACAAAAAATTCAAAGCTGATAGTTACTCTCGAAGATCATTTTATTACAGGCGGACTTTTTACAATTGTGGCGGAAATATTTTTGAAGAATAAAATTATGTGTGATGTTTTACCGGTTGCTTTGAATGATAAGTGGTTCAAGCCCGCATTATTGCAGGATGTTTTGGAATATGAAGGATTTACCGGCGGGAGAATTGCTGAAAAAATTCTGAGCCGTCATAATATAAATTAATTAATTTTAAAATGAGACATTGCAAATTTTTTTAAATTTTCATATACTTTCATGCATAACAAAATAGAATTTAATAAAAATTATCCTGACATTACGGAATCAGATAAACTATTCGATAGAAGCAGGGACCTGATCCCGGCATACACGCAGACATTAGCAAAAGGTCCGACACAATGGATAAAAGGAATCGCTCCGAAATATCTGAAGAAGGGGAAGGGTTCACACGTTTGGGATGCAGACGGAAACGAATACATAGATTATAATATGGGAATCGGACCGATCGTGCTTGGCTATTGTTATGATAAAGTTGATGAAGCAATACGAAAGCAATTGCAGGACGGGATAACATTTTCATTAATGCATCCGCTCGAAGTGGAGCTTTCAGAAAAAATCAGAAGTATTGTTCCAAACGCCGAGTCGGTAAGATTTTCCAAAACAGGATGCGATGTTACGACAGCGGCAGTGCGCGTTGCCCGTGCATTCACGAAGCGTGAAAAGGTTTTGTGCTGCGGATATCACGGCTGGCATGACTGGTATATCAGTGTGACAGACAGGGATGCCGGAATTCCGGAATCGGTGAAGGAGCTGACATTTACATTTAATTATAATGATATCGGATCCTTGATTGAGTCTATCGATTCAGAAACAGCATGTGTAATTCTCGAGCCCTTTGTCTTTGAAGAAGAGAAAAATAATTTTCTGAATGAAGTAAGTGAAGTCTGCAGAAAGAACGGAACACTTTTAATTTTTGATGAGATGTGGACAGGATTCAGGATTGCGCCGGGCGGAGCACAGGAATATTTTAATATTAAACCTGACTTAGCCTGTTACTCCAAAGCTATGGCTAACGGAATGCCCATATCTGCAATTACCGGGAGAGAAGATGTAATGAGATTATTTGACAGGGATGTTTTTTTCTTTACGACTTTTGGCGGAGAAGCTTTGTCTATGGCGGCAGCGATGGCAACAATAGACGAGATAAAAGAAAAAAACGTAACTGATTTTTTATCCAGGCAGGGAATAAAATTAAAAGAAGGCTATAATAAAATCGCGAATGAACTTTGTATAGACTTTACAAAATGTTTGGGTTATAATTGCAGAACCATAATTACTTTTGATGCCGCTGCCGGAAATCCTTTGGAGATGAAATCTCTTGTGCAGCAGGAAATGATAAAACGAGGAATTTTGTGGGGAGGATTTCATAATATGTGTTTCTCTCATACTGATGCGGATGTAGATTATACTCTGAAGGCTTATGCCGACGTGCTGCCGGTTTTAAAGAAAGCTGTCGAAGAAAAAAATATCGGGGAATATTTGAAAGGTATTGCAGTCGAGCCTGTGTTCAGGAAGACAAGCAATTTTAATCTGAAGCCGAAAGTAATTTGAATAATCCTTGAGCGGAAAGCAAGCTGAGCAGTGCTGAAAACCAGATTTGAAAATTTAATAATTGAAAAAGAGTTATGTCAAAAATTAAGATAGGCGAAAAGTTAATAGGTGACGGGGAAAGAGTTTATATAATTGCCGAGATAGGAATCAATCACAACGGTTCTCTGAGCCTTGCCAAAAAATTAATAAAAGGAGCAGCAGATTCAGGCTGTGATGCAGTTAAATTTCAGAAGAGGACTCCTGAACTTTGTGTTCCCAAAGATCAGTGGTATATCGAAAGAGAAACTCCCTGGGGAAGAATGTCATATATTGATTACAGGCATAAGATTGAGCTCAGCTATGAGGACTACTGCGAAATAGATAATTACTGCAGAAAGAAAAATATAGACTGGTTTGCTTCCTGCTGGGATGAAGATTCGGTTGATTTCATTGAACAGTTTGATCCGCTCCTTTATAAAGCTGCATCGGCATCACTGACTGATTATGGTTTGTTGAATAAAAAAAGAGCTACAGGAAAACCACTGATGGTCTCCACAGGAATGTCAACTTTAGAAGAAATTAATTCTGCTGTAAAACAAACAGGAACAGAAAACCTTCTCATCGCACACTCTACCTCTACATATCCGTGTAAGCCGGAGGAGCTGAACCTTAAAGTCATAAAAACACTAAAGCAAATTTATCCGGAAGTTCCGGTAGGATATTCCGGTCACGAGACCGGCCTTGCTCCAACGTGGGCAGCTGTTTCCCTCGGAGCAGCTTTTGTTGAAAGGCACATAACGCTTGACCGGGCGATGTGGGGAACGGATCAGGCAGCATCGGTCGAGGTCGGAGGCTTTATAAGACTGGTTGAAAATATCAGAGATATAGAAAAAGCGCTCGGCGACGGAGTGAAAAGAATTTATGAAAGTGAACTGGGGCAGAGGAAAAAGCTTAGAAGAATAAAAAATTAATAACTGCAAGATTATTTTTTAAACCCCGCTGTCTTCATATTTTTAAAAATATCTTTTCCATTTCAATAAAATTCTCCTCTTATTATTTTTATACATGTCACTACAGGTTTGGTCAATAATAATAATTTCATTCGCAGCGGTCTTAATGATGACGCTTGAAAAATTATTTCCTTACACGAAGGGTCAGAGAATATTCCGCGAGGGTTTTTTCAATGATATTATACTTTACTCAATTGTTCAGAGCTACGTGCTCGGATTAATCATATTCGGATTTCTTAACTGGATAAAGTTTAACACTAATCTTTATCAGTACAGTATGATAGGCAGCTGGCCGGTATGGACTCAGGTTTTATTTTTTGTAGTTACACATGATTTTTATATTTACTGGTTCCACAGACTTCAGCATAAAAATAAAATACTCTGGAGGACACACGAAGCTCATCATTCCCCGAAGACAGTAGACTGGCTGTCGGGAGCACGCTCACATTCACTTGAAATTTTAATCAACCAGACAGTGGAGTTTGCGCCGATAATTTTACTTGGAGCAGCACCGGAAGTGGCAATTTACAAAGGCATGATAAGCGCAGTCTGGGGAATGTTTATTCACTCTAATATAGATGTAAGGCTGGGAAAGTTTCAGTATTTTATAAACGGGCCTGAGCTTCACAGATGGCATCACTCTGATGACGGGGGAAGAGAGTTTGAAAATAATTTCGGGACAAAGTTTGCAGTATGGGACTGGATTTTCGGAACGGCTTTTTTCCCTGACCCTAAACTAAGAAAGCCCAGGCAATACGGGCTCAGCGATACTCCCGGGTATCCGCTTTCAAAAGAAGGACTTAATGACGAAAAGAAAATTTTCTCTTTTTTTGGAATATTGTATGCAGATATTGTCAGTTATGTAAGACAGCATATATTTGCATTCAGAAGATTTCAAAAATAAAATGTAAATACTTTTTGGTTAGCTTACTAAAGTTTTAATTTCA
>JBBRTN010000108.1:0-6365 GCA_038244395.1 Ignavibacteria bacterium | reverse complement strand
CTGCAAAATTATGAGACAGGAGGAAAAAAAATCAGGGACACATCCCTCACTATAGAAGGACTTGCAATGACAGGTGCATGGACAAATACTGAAACAGGATTGCTGTCTATAATTGTCCTTGAAATGGGAGTATCCTCGAGACTGTGTGCGGATCTGAAAAAAGGAGAGAGAGTGGTAGTAATGGGTCCGACAGGTACTCCGACAGAGATTCCAAAAAATGAAACAGTACTTCTTGCCGGAGGCGGCCTCGGTAATGCAGTCCTTTTTTCCATCGCTGATGCACTTAAAAAAAACGGCAACAAAGTTATTTACTTTGCAGGATATAAAAATTCTTCAGATGTTTATAAAATGGATGAAATCGAAAAGGGATCTGACCAGGTAATATGGAGCAATGATTCAGGAGAAAAGATTATTCCCGGGCGCACACAGGATTTATCTTTCAAAGGAAATATTATTGAAGCTATGAATGCATATAATTCAGGTGAGCTTGAAAAAAAGACAGTTGATTTCAAAGAGATAAACAGAATTATCGCAATTGGAAGTGACCGAATGATGAACGCGGTTAGAGAAGCAAGACACACGATATTCAAAAACAAACTGGGCAAACATGTAGCAATAGGAAGCATAAATTCACCTATGCAATGTATGATGAAAGAGATTTGCGCTCAGTGTCTTCAAAGGCATATTGACCCGGTGACAGGAAAGGAGACTTTTGTTTTTTCTTGCTTTAACCAGGACCAGCTGCTGGATGAAGTTGATTTTATAAATCTTAATGAGAGGCTGAAGACAAATTCGGTTATGGAAAAATTAAGTAATCTTTACCTTACATACTTACTTTCCCGGAATGGAGAAGATAATGAAATATTTTCTGAAGATAGTTTGGAAGATAATTTTAACGCAATTGATTAAAACCCCTCGTCATTCCTGACATCAATAAAAATATTTCCATCAGTGTCTCTTGTAATTGTTATTTCTACAGGTCTGCAGCAGACTTCGCAGTCCTGTATAAAATTTTGAGATTTCACTTCGGGAAAATAGATTTCCGTAAAATTAATTTCTCCGCAGTATGGGCAGGTGAATTCCATTTCGTGTTTTTGTATGGTGAACGGTTTGACAAACCGTTCTACCTATTAATTAAAATGACTCATCAAAATCCCCACTGACCCGTTAATGAGCAGCAGGGTCGATATAAATCCCCCGATGGCTCCGCCCAGATGCGCTTCATGTCCGATGTTTCCCAGCTTGCTTTTCATTCCGTAAACTGAAAATGCAATCCACAGAAATGCAAAAAGATAGGCAGGCATAGGAATGAAAAAAACATAAAGCATGCTCTTGGGAAAGAAAATTATGTATGAAAATACAATCCCCGAAACTGCTCCGGATGCCCCTACAGCGACATACTGAGGATTTCTGTAATGAAAAATTACAGTCAGCGCCGAGCCAAATATGAGACTGATGAAATAGATTAAAAAGAAATATAAGCTTCCTTCTAAACTGCCGAAATTATTGATAAAAAAACTTTCAAGAAAACTTCCGAAAGTATACAGCGCAAACATATTAAAAAACAGATGCATAAAGTTTGCATGAAGAAAAGCAGAAGTAATCATCTGATAATATTTCTTTTCATGAACAATCTGATAAGGCCACTCGGAAAATTTTTCCATGTAAACAGGATTTCCGTAAAATGCCCAGAGTGAGATTGCAATATTTGCAAACATCAGAGTTATGGTTACAGGTGAATTTAATAATGAGATCAATTTTAATTTGTATTTGGGTCAAGCATTAATTTAAAATTTTCTTAACAATTGAAGGTCCTTCGTAAATAAGCCCGGTGTATATCTGCACAAGCTCTGCTCCATTACCGATCTTGTCATTGAAGTCTTTTTTATCGAACACTCCGCCGGTGCCCGTAAGAATTATAGTGTTATATGAATTTTTTTTATTCAGGTGATTCAATTTACTCAACACATCGTCCGCCATTGTCTTTAGAGGCTTACCGCTCAGACCTCCCTGTTCAGCTATATCTGTCTTTAAATATGGTCTCTCAACAGTTGTGTTTGTGGCTATGATTCCGGTTAATTTATTTTTCACTGTTAATTCATATACTGATTCAATGGTATCTTCAGCCAGGTCGGGAGCAATTTTAAGAAATATACATTTTAATTCTGAGTTTTTTGATTTAGAAATTTCATGGTTTAATGCCTGAATTTCAGAAAGCAGTTTATCAAGATATTCGTTTTCATGAAGTTTACGGAGTCCTTCTGTATTCGGGGAAGAAATATTTATTGTGAAATAATCTGCATCATCATAAAGCTTTTCAAAGCAAAATTTATAATCACTCACCGCATCTTTAATGGAAGTAATTTTATTTTTCCCGATATTAACACCTACTACAAAGTCTCTGCCAATATACTTTCTTGCTTCTTTTATGTTGCTGCTCACGGTGTCAGCGCCTTGATTATTAAACCCAAGTCTGTTTATAAGAGCTTCGTCTTTTTTCAGCCTGAATATTCGGGGCTTATTATTTCCTGTTTGCGCGAATGGTGTTACAGTGCCGACCTCCATATGGGAAAAGCCAAGAGCTTCCCAAAACCTTATTGCAGTTCCGTTTTTATCAAAGCCCGCGGCGAGCCCAAGTCTGTTCTTTAATTTCAAATAATTGATTTTGATTTCTTTATTATCAGCCGGTGCGTAAATAATTTTTATCACTGGATAAAGAAATGAGGCTTTCGACAAAAAATTCAAAATGAAATTATGTACGCCTTCAGCATCAAATAGAAATAAAATAGGTCTTATTAAAATTTTATAGAGCAATCTTCTTTTATTAGGGAATAGTTAAATGTTGATCCTGCTTCAAAACAAAAAGTCCTTAGAAATAAAATATTCCAAGGACTTTAAAAGTAATATCACTTTGACTTTATAAACTTTTGTCTTTTGCAAAGTTAGATTTGTCGGAACGGCAGGATTCGAACCTGCGGCCTCCAGTTCCCAAAACTGGCGCGATACCGGGCTACGCTACGCTCCGTAATATGCAATTTACACATTGCTCCTCTTTTATTCAATCGTATTTTTTTACGCATTAGATAATTTAAATAATTAGATAATTTAGGGTAATTATTATAAATAAGTAAATTGTTTGAAAATATAACTTCTTTAATTCTTTTTTGACAGAACCTCAATCTTTCTTTAATTTATAAAATCATCTTATTATTTTAAGTAAACATTCTTCAATCCTTAACAATAATTCTTTAAAATAAAAAAACCTGCCATGATAACAACAACAAGAATTACTTCCGGTTTCGATATTGAATTTCAGCTGGGAGGCAAATGGTTTTTTACTGCAATAAATCTTATGAACGATAATGGTTTGCTCGCACCTCCCGGAATTACAGTAGTTATTACAAATGTGCAAATAACATTTGAACCGGGTTGGGATCTGCAGATAGATATTTTAGGTTTGGGCATTCCTGTATTTGCAAAAGCCGAACTCAACGACGAGGGTACTGAAATGAAACTCACAACAAATATGCCCGGGGTCCCTGAACGCACAATTCCATTCGGCGCGCTGAAAGATCTTGCACAGCCGCCGTTGCTTGTAAAGCTTGAGGGTGATGCGGAGAATGAACCTGTAATGGCAATACTTGCCAATCTTAACATTCATGCGGAACCCCAGTCCGGTGAGCCTTTACCCGATGGTGAACTTTTAGAGCGAGGTAATGCTGACAATGCACAGTCTTTTTTACCAACAGGAAAAGACATTTGCTTTGGAATGAATAAGGAAACATTTTCAAGATTTGCAAATAATATCTGGCATACAAAACTGAGAGCAGATGACGGGACGCACCCTCTTCCTGATGCGGATAACAAAAAAGGAGACTGGGCAGAGGTAACAATGAAGCCGGAGAATGGAAAGATAAGATTGAAACTTGAAGGCGATATTCCTGTTGATTCTCCTTTAATAGATATTATTCCCGATCCTCATGTTGTTATTACGCTCCTGCTGACTCCAAAAATCTCTGACGGAAAACTTAGTTTCACAATAGATACCGATACTGATGTTGACACAGGACTGCTTGGAGATCTTTTCGCCGGAATAACAGGAGGTATCGCCGGTGCAATTATCGGCTTCATAGTGGGACTGATTACAGGAGGAATTTTAGTCGCAGTTCTTGTGGGAGCAGGTATCGGTATCGTCGTTGGCATCATTGCAATCGAAGTGACTGAAGTAGTGATTGAGGGAATAGTACAGCAAGAAATTAAGGCAAAGATTAACGGCAAAAATATTCCTGATATTGATTGCTGCAAAGACAATATAGTTCAGATCGCAAAGCCGTCAGGCGGCGGAGATGAATTTAATTTATCAGTACTGGATTCCATCCCTTCTTCGATCGCAATTTACACAGAGAATCCCGAAGATGAATTATTATATAAAAGGAGTCTTCTTGTTACTTCTGACTACGATGACTTTACAATTGATTCAGCAGGTTTTGGAGTCGCAGGTACGAGCGGAACAGATGAAAGATTTCAGCCGGAGGTTGTTTCTATCTCCGGAGTAAAGTATGAGAATGAAACTTTAACATCAATAACATACATGCGCAAGGATGGTCAGAGCCAGGAGCTTACGATTGATGAAGTGTTTCAGCGGACCGGGCAGGCAGAGTTAAAAGCTCCTTTCAAAATATTCCTGGAGCCGGAAGATTCGAAACTCCGCATTCCCGAAGGCAGGCTTGCGTGCGTATGCATGAAGCCGGTAGCTATCAACGAGAAGGATACTATAGTACAGGAAATTGAATTTGAAAACGGAATAAAGTTAAAAGTGCCGGATGCTATTGCCCTGCAGGATGCTGCTGCTATTGTCGTTACAGGCTATCAGCTGATTCATCCGCGTGATTACAATGCTTATTACAGAGCCAAAGCTGATTTCTTTCTTGATAATAATTTAGAGAGTCTGCCAACATATTAAATTCAGGATATTATGATTTCAAATTTAACGATGAAAAAAAATCGGCTGCTATGGGTTTCGTATATCAGATAGGTAAAGATAAATAAAAATAGTTGGATTGAAATGAAGAAAAAATTTCTGAAGCACATTCATTTCCATTCATTTTAATTAAAGCACCATACTAATTTATGAAAAATTATCTATGATGCTTTAGTTTATAATTTACATATAATTTATTTCGGCATTTTGTTTATATCCATCCACATGATTTCCCACAGGTGTCCGTCGAGGTCCTGAAAACCGTGTCCGTACATCCACCCTTCATCCTGCTTTTCATTGGATGCTATACCTCCGGCACTGACTGCCTTGCTTACCATCTCGTCGACTTCTTCCTTGCTGTCAGCAGACAGGCATAAAATCACTTCACAGGTTTTAGAAGGGTCGGCAATTTCTTTTTTGGTAAAGGACTTGAAAAATTTCTCTACTAAAAGCATTACATTTATATCGTCGCTGATAATCATGCATGTTGAATTCGCATCAGTAAATTGAGGATTGAATTTATATCCAAGCTTAGTGAAAAACTCTACCGATTTATTCAGGTCTCTAACCGGCAGATTTACAAATATTTGTTTTGACATAAGTATTTTTTTTTGATTATTAATTTTTCATAATTTATTTATTTCTCTTCGATGACGGACAAAATATTTCCTGCGGGATCTTTAAACCATGCTATATTCGGACCGCCGTCACGAAAAATCCCCTTGGCGTCTGTTTTTATGTCTGAGTCATTATAGACTTCAAATTTCACTCCGCGGCTTGTCAGCTCATCTACAGCTTCATCAATATTTTTTATGGGGAAATTCATTACAGTGAAAGTTGCAGGCTCGTGATTTGGTTTCGGATAAATAATTGTTTCGCTGCCTCCAATATTAAGTTTTAAAATACCTTCCATCCCGTCGGATACATCGATGCCCAGCTTATGTCCGTAAAACTCTTTTGCTTTTGAAATATCATTTGATGAAAAACTGCTGAATGATTTATTGAATTTTAACATTTGTTTATTTTTATTTTTAATAATTTGTTTTCTAAAAAAATTATCACATGTATTTCATTGCCTCAAGTCCAAGAAGTCTTCTCCATAATGCAATCTGGCCTATACAGTTAGCTTCGCGGTAAATCATGAAAGCAAACAAGTCATAGTGTGGCATCTTCATTTCGGGCATTTCGAACTGACTGTCAAGCTTTTCATCTGATACGTTAAGTAATTTTTCTCTCAGCACCGGACTGATTTTATCCCAGTCTTTTTTGAAATCGGAAAGCGGAGGATAAGTAACATTATCCTGAATGCCCTGATGGTTTTTAAAAAGCTCGGAAGCATTTTGTTTTAATTCTGCACCCAGTAAATTTGCAAGTTCAAATCTTT
>JBBRTN010000107.1:0-6397 GCA_038244395.1 Ignavibacteria bacterium | reverse complement strand
TTTCCCTGCGGAGAATCTCGCGTAATCATAAGTGCATATTCCTGTAAAGACTCCGACATTTTTTCCTGCAATTGTTTCGGGATTAATTCCGGCATCTTCCAGTGCTTCCCACGTGACTTCAAGAGTGAACCTCTGCTGTGGGTCTATCTGAACTGCCTCTCTCGGCGATATTCCAAAAAACATCGGATCGAATTTATCTACATCATCAACGAATCCTCCGAAGCGGATCGTTGAATTGTTCATTGAATTTTTATTCCATCTGTCGTCTGAAATTTGGCGGATAGAATCTTTTCCGTTAATTAAATTGTTCCAGAATTCACCGGTATTATTTGCTCCGGGAAATCTTAAACCGATTCCGATAATTGCAATGGGTTCATTATCAATCTCTTTAAAATTTGTCTTCGGGTCATTTCCTTTTTTAATTTTAATATCAGAGTCATCAATTGCTTCAATATCATTACCATCATATTTTAAAAACCTCGCGAGAAGCTCAATCGTCGGGTAATCATAAACCAGTGTCGCCGGCAATTCTTTGTCAAGCAAAGTTTCCAGGTCACCGGAGAGTTGAACAGCTTTCAAAGAATCCATTCCAAAAGAAGCAAAGGGCTCAGACACGTCAATTGATTCTTCTTTTATCTGCATCATTTCGGCAAGTCTTGCGACAAGCCATTCCTTTAAATTATTTTTCGAAGGAATAAATTTCTTCACGCTGACTGATTCGGATTTTTTTTCGCTAATGCTTCCGGGTTCTCTGTTATCGGAAACTCCGGACCTTAAGTCGGAAAGCTTCCCTTCTTTCCATTCAGCGATAACTTCAAGTGAGCCGTCAAGAAAGCCCTGCCGGCAGGCTTTTCTCTGAATCTTACCGCTGGATGTTTTAGGGACGGAGCCCGGCTTAATTAAAGTTATTGAACTTACCTGCAGATCGTGCTCCTGTGAAACTGAAGAGCGAATTGATTTTATAACTTCCTCTAAATCAAATTCATTTACAAAATTCTTCTGAATTTCCTGAACGATACCGAGATGTTCATCTCCGCTTTCATCAATTGAAAATGCGCCTACACAGCCAAGCCGCAATGCGGGATGACTTGCTTCGACTGTATACTCAATATCCTGCGGATAATGATTCTGTCCGCGGATAATTATCAAATCTTTATGCCGTCCCGTTATATATAATTCATTATCCCTTATAAATCCAAGATCACCCGTTCTCATAAACGGACCTTCGTTTGTATCGCTGATATATGCATGAAAAGTTTCCTGCGTTGCGTCATCTCTCTGCCAGTAACCCTGCGCAATCGAAATTCCTGAAGACCAGACTTCACCTACTTCTCCTTCACTGCATTCAATAAGAGTCGAAGGATTTACTATTGCAATGCGGGTGTCTTCAATGGAATGGCTGTGACCTACATGAACTTTAGATGAGCTATCATTTTCTTTTGGTTCAACTGCTTTATTGTTTTTTTCAAGTTCAGTATCATCAAATCTTTTCATCGAAGGTTCATCATCTTTGGATGTTGTGGAAAGAATCAGAGTGCCTTCTGCAAGACCGTATCCCGGAGCAAAATATTTTAATTGGAATCCGCATTCTTTAAAGTAATCAACAAACTTTTCAATAGTCTCCGCACGTACAGGCTCGGCTGCATTCATCGCAACAGACCATGTGCTGAGATCAAGAGTTTTCTTCTGCTCAACGGTAATTTTATTTACACAAAGCTCGAAAGCAAAATTCGGGGCGGCGTTATGCGTGCCTTTGTATTTTGAAATTGCATTCAGCCATCTGAAAGGTTTTTGCACAAATGCCTGCGGTGTCATAAAGTAGCACGGATATCCTCCAAAGAAAGGCAGCAATATTCCGTAGATCAATCCCATATCATGAAATATCGGAAGCCACGTAACCATAACGCTTTCATAAGTATGCGGGTGAGACTTATCTAGGATTGCAAGATTAGTCAAAAGATTTTTGTGATTTACCATTACTCCTTTTGGGATGCCCGTCGAGCCTGATGTATACTGAAGATAAGCAAGTGTGTCAGAATTTATTTCCGGCTGTTTCCATTCATTCGAAAGTTCATTTGAAATTTCATCCGTGTCAAGCCACAGTACATTTTTTAAAAAACTATCCTGTGAAAAATCCTTCTCGAGTTCAGTCTGAATTTTTTTTACAGACAAAGTCACTTTTGCATTGCTGTCTTCTGCAATTGCCGAAATTCTCGAAAGCGATTTATTTCTTCCCGGCGGATGAAGCGGAACTGAGATTACTCCCGCATATAAACATCCGAAAAACGCTGAGATGTATTCGAGGTCTGAATTATAAATTAATAAAGCTCGTTCTCCTGCAAGACCAAGCTGCTGAAGTTTTGCTGCTATACTTTTTGCGCGTCTGTCAAGCTCCTTGTAAGTAAGGCTGCCGGCTTCGCGTTCGCCTTCTTCAAGAAAAGTATATGCAGGCTTATCAGGCTGATTATCAGCGCGCCATCTTAAGAGTTCGACTAACGTCTTTGAAGTATGTTGTATGTTATTCATTAAAATTTTTTTCCAAATGTGATTTCTTAAATCCGGAAATCCAAAAACAGACTTTTAAGAAAACTTCAGTTCCAGTTTCTCAAGTCCCCTCGAATGCAGCGATCCGTGATAATGATATTCATCTTTACTCAAAGCTAATCTTAAATCCGGAAATCTTTCAAGAAGTAAATTCATTCCTATCTGTGCTTCGAGTTTTGCCAGGCCTGCGCCGATGCAATGATGAATGCCGCCTCCGAAAGAAAGCGGAATTATTTTTTTCCTTTCGACATTGAGTGTGTCGGGATTTTCAAATCTTTCAGGGTCGCGGTTTCCTGCGCCCAGTATGCAGATTATCTGAATGCCTTTTTTGATTTCCTTTCCGCCGATGAATTCGTCTTCGTGAGTTCTCCTACCTGTGAACTGTGCAGGACTGTCATATCGCAAAAATTCATCAATTGCATTGTCCATAAGAGACGGATCTTTTTTTAGTTTAGTCATCTCTCCGGGATTATTGAGAAGAGCGAACATTCCGTTTGTCATAAGATTCTTCGGAGCTTCATGCGCATCCATTATCATCAGTACGAGAGACGAAATAATTTCCTGCTTTGTAAGATGGTCATCCTTATCCTTAATCGTTATGAATTTACTTATCAGGTCTTCCTTTGGATTTGCAGTTTTCTCATCGACAATTTTCCCGAAGTATTCTTTTATCTCATCTGCGCACTTGTAAATATTCTGCAGGTCATCCTGAGTGAATTGATTTGTAACAACATCCAGCGTCCGCACTATCTGCGATGCCCATTTATCAAGCATATCTCTGTCTTCGCGCGGCACACCGAATAATTCAGCAATCGCAATCGTCGCAAGCGGGTATGAATAATCTTTAACAAATTCAAATCCTTCCTGATCGAATTTATCCATAAGATAATTTGAAACGGAAATAATTCCGGGTTTCATATTCAAAACCATTTTCGGAGAGAATGCCTTATTAAGAAAATTTCTGATACGCGTATGGTCCGGCGGATCTAAAAAAGTAACCCAGTGCTGCCTCATTTGAGTAAGTGAATTCAGCTTGTGATAATATTTTGAATCCTCTTTTATCTTACCGAATTTATTTCCCCTTCCAAATTTTTTATTGATCAATACATTCGAGATATCTTCATATCTTGTCAGTATCCACAAATCCTCTGAAAGAAATCCTGTTGGAGATTTCATAAAAAAAACCGGATCAAACGTCCTGAGCTGACTGTAAACCGGGTAAGGATTATCTATATTTTCATCTGATGAAAGAACCTTAAAAAGATTAAAGTCTTCGTCAATTTTTAGTAACCGGGATTCTAATGTAGCTGTATTTTCCATTTAATATCAGTTTTGATTTAAATGCTTAATTAAATCACCTAACTTATTATATAATTACAACTTAAGATAACTCTATTATAAAAGTTATTCAAGACAATTGGAAGAACTTGAATCTGATACATAAGTATCGTTTGAATGTAGCCGCAGGCTTTATGCCTGCGGAAACCGGCTAAAAAACGCAACCATAAAGCCTGCCTAATGCATGCAAGGTTGGGCCTACAGAAAATTGACTTATTGGACAGCCACAGCGGATTAAGTAGAAAGCTTATAATTCAAAGTTAAAGGTGCAACGTTTTGGACGGATGTGGATATTGCCGGAAATTAAGCGGAGATTACGGATTTAATATAAGGGAAAAAAATCAAATATCTTTTACATTTATTTCTGCTTTTTCAAATTTGTCAGGAGAATTAATAAGTTGAATTAATTTACCCGCGACTTCTTCAGGAGTTGCCAGCTGATTTTTTTCCTTGTATTCAATAAACTTCCCGACAAGACTGAAATTTTCTTCTGAAGTATTTCTTATTTTTTCCTGAGCGGCTGTATCCACTACACCCGGCGAGACTGAAAAAACCTTCACCGGATTAACAGAAAATTTTAATTTTTGCTCAAGGTCAATGACTTCGCTCAGCATTGATAATGCTGCTTTTGAAGAGCAATAAACTCCCCAGGATTCTATTGCAACTTTTGCCGCGCCGGAGCTGATATTCAGGATCATTCTTTTACATTTATATAACTGATATTTTTTCAGGAAGCAGTTTATTAAAATGCCCGGAGAAACTATGTTCACATTATATCCCTCAATAATATCATCGGTATTTGCTTTCCCGAAGGAAGTGATTTCCGTAATAGATGCGGAGTTATTTATTAAAATTATGGAATCCGGATTTTCAAAGTCCGGGAATTCAAATTCCTTTACAGCTTCGGGATTGCTCAGATCAATTTTAATATGCTCATAATTATTCTGGATGATCTGCCGCGTTCTTGACAAACCATACACAAAGTTATCTTTACCTTGCAAAATCAGTTCAGCTGTCGCTTTACCAATTCCTCGGCTTGTGCCTGTGATGAAATAATAATTCATTCTTTATTATGATTATAATTTTATTAGGATTTTTTGTAGATGTAATTTTCCGGACAGGATTTCTTTTTATTTAATTTAACATTTTCCGGTGAATGTTTTAATTCAATATGCTCCTAATTTGTCATTCCCGCGCGCTCTTAGCGGGAATCCAATCAAAGTCACTATGCTAATTATTAAAAATCAGTATAATTGAAAATCATCTCTAAGCATTTCATTAGTTCCTCCTATTTCATAAAATAAATCCTTCCAATCTAGATTGTCTTTTTCAATTAAAGCTATTTTCCATTTTCTGCTCCATTTTTTTAATTGCTTTTCTTTTTGAATTGCAATCCGAATATCATTTGGTTGCTCATAATAAACTAGATTATTCACAAAATTTTTTTTGTAAAACCTTCAATCAGTCCTTTCTTATGCTCAATAACTCTCCTCAATAAATTATTATATAAATATAATAAATTTTCATAAAATATTTATCAATCATTTTAATCTGATTGGATTCCCGCTAAGAGATTGCGGGAATGACAAAGTGGAAGCGTGCGAGAGTTGGACACCTTTTTTTGTTTTGTTAAATGGATATTAATTTTGATATCTTCCCCATCAGAATCTCTTCTGTTCGCTAAATCGTTTTTAAAACTATTGTAAAGAAGAACATCAAATTGAAGGTCATAATAATTTTTCACTTTTAAAAATTTCACATCCATCCAAAATGTTTTTATTGAAATTAGAAAAGTTTCCCACTTTGTCATACGCATCCTACTAATTTGTCATTCCCGCAATCTCTTAGCGGGAATCCAAACAAACTCACTATGCTAATTATTATTAATCAGTATAATTAAAAATCATGACAAAGCATTTCATCAGTTCCTCCTATTTCATAAAATCAGTCCCTTCTTATGCTTGATAATGGAATCGCAACAGGAGGAAATTATGCAGATAAATCAGCCGCAGATAATAATTCGTTATATCCCGTTCTTTATTTTAGAAATTGATTCTCATTTATTTGTTCTATACGTTTAGTTAAATAAATCAAACTGCTATGGATAAGAATAAATTTTCAACTATATTATTTTACATAAGTACTTTTGTCTTTATTGTTGCCTTCAACTTTGCAGATAATCCTACAGGCGGGTGGTATCAGCAGTTTCTTCCGAATCTGAATAACAGACCTCTGGCTGATATAACTTTTCTTGATAGTCTGACTGGGTATTCTATAACAGGTGATAATTCAGTTGGTGATACTAATTATATTCTTAAGACAACGAACGGAGGTGATAATTGGAATATAATTTATACTGTTTATCGAGACCTTAACAGGGTAATATTTTTAAATCAAAATACCGGATATGTTAGTGGTGGATTTAATGCTACAAAAAGTTATTTAATAAAAACAACAGATGGCGGAAATAATTGGAATCAAATCAGTACCCCCGCAGCTTTAAGAATAAACGATA